>JBARBA010000273.1:0-32999 GCA_049792555.1 Anaerolineales bacterium | reverse complement strand
CTCCGGCTACCCGTCGGATGCGACCGAAAACTCCGTCCAAGCCAACATCATCACGGTATACGGAAACAGCGTCGCCAGCCCGACTGCAACCCCCATCCCGACCGCAACCCCCGTTACCGGCCCGATTGCCCTCTACACCTTTGACGGCAACGGCAACGACACCAGCGGCTACGGCAAGAACGCCACCGTCACCGGCGGCACCTACGTCACCGGCAAGAAGGGTCAGGCAGTCAACCTGAACGGCACTTCCAGCCAGTACGTCACCCTGCCGTCCGGCGTCGTTGCCAATTTGGGCAACTACACCGTCACCGCCTGGGTCAAGCTCACCGCCGTCAGCACTTGGGCGCGCCTCTTCGACTTTGGCAACGACACAAACACCTATATGTTCTTTGCGCCCTCCAGTGGTTCGAATGCCCGGTTTGCCATCACCAACAGCGGCAACGGCTCCGAGCAACAGCTCAACCGGTCGAGCGTGCTGACCACCGGCGCATGGATCCACATCGCCATCACGCGCAACGGCAACACCGGAACGCTGTACGTGAACGGCGCGTCGGTGGCAACCAATACGTCCATGACGCTGAGTCCCGCCAGCCTGGGCGCGACGGTCAACAACTGGATCGGCCGCTCGCAGTTCTCCGGGGACCCGTACCTGAACGGCGCGATTGACGAATTCCGCATCTACAACCGCGCTCTCAGCGCCGCCGAAATTTCGACGCTCTACACCAACCCGTAACCATACGATAATGGGGCTGTCCGGGAAACCGAACAGCCCCATGCTTGTGGTGTCAAGCAGACATAACGTCTCTTTGAGAATCCCTGTGGTCTATCGCCAGATGTAAGTCGAAATTAATTTCGACTTACATCTGGCGATGTATCGACGAACACTACCCCATGCCGGAAGTCAGCGGCGCAGAGATGCTCAAATTCTTGATGGAAGAACATCAACTGACCCAATCCGACCTGCCGGAAATCGGCTCCCAGGGCGTCGTGTCCGAAATACTCAACGGCAGGCGCGAACTCAACATGCGCCAAATCCGCGCCCTGGCAAAAAGATTCCAGGTTTCACCGGCAGCCTCCATGCACTTGACGAGGATGATATACTTAATTCAGGTAAATTCACCATGCACATCATCACCCGTAAACGTCTTAACGAATTTGCTGAAAAACACCCTGAGACAAAGTCTTCGCTTCAACATTGGTACAAGCTGGTAAAACCAAAGGATTTCAAGTCGTTTGCCGAGCTACGAGAGAGTTTTCCGAGCGCAGATCAAGTAGGCAATTTAACTGTTTTCAATATTGGCGGCAATAAAGCGTGTCTGATTGCAGCCATCCACTATAACCGGCGCATCATTTATGTGTGACACATTCTTACGCATCGAGAATACGACGAAGGAAAATGGAAGGAGTAAGCCATGTTAGACACCAAAATTCAACAGGCCACCCCCGCCTGGAGCCAGGTTTCCAAAATCCTGTATTTTCCGCATAGCGAAACGGAATACAAGGAGGCCGTCCGCCTGCTTGATAACCTGATCGATACCATCGGTGAAGATGAAAATCATCCGCTGGCCTCCATGATGGAAATTCTGGGGCTGCTGATCGAAAAATACGAAGATGAGCACGTGCCAGAAATCACATCCATCTAAAGCAAAGTCCCTGAAAGAAAATTCAGGGACTTTTTGATGATGCCATGCCCCCCTCTACTGCCGAACATTTTCAACGTCTCACCCGCCTGCTCGAACTCGAAGCCGAAGCCGAAAAACAGGAGGCGCTGCGCGACATGCAGCGCCGCTCCCCGGCTGCCGCCGAAGCCGCCGGCGGCACACTCACCAATCTGGTCATCCGCGAAGAAGACGCCGGGCTGGGCGGGCGCATTTTGCTCACGCTCGGCAAACGCAACCAAACCCTGGCCCTGCCCTGGACGCGCCTCGGCCCCGGCGCGCCCGTCATCCTTTCAGAAGAAGGCGCGAACACAGAAGGCTGGCGCGGCATCGTCAGCCGCCTGCAAAAAGACAGCCTCCAGGTGGCCTTCGCGCAGTTTCCCGAAACCGAAAGCGAACGCCCCACCTTCCGGCTCGACCGCTCCAGCGACGAAGTATCCCGTCAGCGCCAGCGGCAGGGATTGGAAAAAGCCGACGCTGCCAGCGGAAACCGTTTCGCCGAATTGCGCGACGTTTTGCTTGGCTCCCGCGCCCCGGAATTTCACGCATCAAACGCCCCGTATCCGCTCGACAAAAACCTGAACGAATCCCAACTGGAAGCGGTGCGCTTCGCCCTGACCGCCGAGCACGTTGCCATCCTGCACGGCCCGCCGGGCACAGGCAAAACCACCACCGTCGTCGAACTCATCCGCCAGATCACGCGGCGCGGCGAACGTGTGCTGGCTGTGGCCCCCAGCAACATCGCCGTCGACAACCTGCTCGAACGCCTGCTGGCCGCCGGAGAAAGCGTCATCCGCCTCGGCCACCCGGCGCGCGTGCTGCCCGAACTGCGCGACCACACCCTCGACCTGCTGGTCGAAAACCATCCCGACGTGAAACTGGCGCGCAAACTGGCGCGCGAAGCCTGGTCCCTGCGCGAACAAGCCTCCAAATTTACGCGCGCCAAACCCGAACGCGGCGCGCGCCAGGCCATGCGGCAGGACGCCAAACTGATGCTGGCCGACGCGCGCAAGATCGAAGACATGGTGGTCGAACGCCTGCTCGACGGCGCGCGCATCTTGTGCGCCACCGTCACCGGTCTCGACCGTCACCTGATCGGCGAGCGCCGCTTCGACTGGTGCATCATGGACGAGGCCAACCAGTGTACCGAAGCCGCTGCCTGGGGGCCGCTGCAATACGCCGACCGGCTCGTCCTGGCCGGCGACCACAAACAACTGCCGCCCACCATTATCTCGGCCCAGGCCGCCGCGCAAGGTTTTAGCATCAGCCTGCCGGAAAGGCTGCTTGAGCAACTCGGCGCAGGCATTTCGCGGCGGCTGACGGTGCAATACCGCATGAACCGCGCCATCATGCAGTTCCCCTCCGACGAATTGTACGAGGGCAGCCTGACGGCCCACGCTTCGGTGGCAAGTCATCTGCTGCAAGATTTGCCCGGTGTCGCTGCAAACGAGTTGACCGGCACACCGGTCACGTTCATCGACACCGCCGGGGCCAGCTACGACGAAGAAACCGAACCTGACGGCGACAGCCGCCTGAACCCGCTCGAAGCGGCGCTCGTCGTCCGAAAACTGGAAGCGCTGCTCGCCGCGGGCGTCCCCCCGGCGGGGATCGCCGTCATCGCGCCGTATGCGGCCCAGGTGCGGATTCTGCGGCAGCGCATCGCCCACAGCGAGGTGGAAGTCGACAGCGTGGACGGCTTCCAGGGGCGCGAGAAAGAAGCCGTGATCGTCTCGTTGGTGCGCTCCAACCGCGAAAACGAGATCGGCTTCCTCGAAGACATCCGCCGCATGAACGTGGCCCTGACCCGCGCCCGGCGCAAACTGGTCGTCATCGGCGATAGCGCCACCATCGCCGCGCACCCGTTTTACCAACGCATGGTAACGTATTTTGAATCGATTGGGGCGTATCATTCGGTCTGGGAAGAAAACGACGAATGATATACTGCAAATAACAAGTTAAATCGAGGCTTTCTACATCAGAAAGGAAAGGACGCCATGATCAGTCGAAGAGACTTCTTGAAACTTGCGCCAACAGCGCTTGCAGGTAGTTTAATTACAATTCCAAAATCGCTCGATGGGGAAAGCACGCCACTAAGCAATCTAAATTACACAGGTAGCAATTTAAAAGGCTGGAACGTTGTGCTAGGCGATGCATTGTACAACCGCCCACCGGAACCACCAGTCACAATTGCAGATATCCAGACTGTACATCCAGCCGCTACTTACAGCGAACTTCGCGCCAATATCAAACAGCGTATTATCATGGCGCATAACATCACATACAAAAAATTTGTAAACCCAAATGCCTTGGATTACATTCACACCTGCGCTTACACCTTCCGCCTTCCCTATTTGCCGGTCGCCGATTCGCTTGCCACGCTAAATGGTCAAACCATTGAAGGTGGCATTTTTATTTGGGACGGCCCCAAAACTCGCTTCGATTATGGGGCCGCTTTTCAATGGGTGATCAACCCCTGGTTATCAAATACCATCAGAACATGGGATGGCACAAATTGGATTGACGTCGGCCTGAAAACGGTCGATACGGCGTGGCACACATTAAAAATCGCCGTTGATTTTCGCCGCAAATTGACATCCCTGACTATCGATGGAAAACAATACCCATCCCAGTTTAGCAAAACAGCCAAACCGAACACCTGGGGCAATACCACTGACGCACGATTTCAAATAGAAATCGTAAGCATCTATCCAGAACCATCCGGGGTAAAAGCTTTGCATAAAGCACAGGTCAAGAATTGGTCCTGGCTATGGGAACCGGTGGTGTGAACAACCTGATTATGTCTAGGCAAAGTTAAGGGCATACGTGATTACCTGTCACCGATATCCATTTTTATAAAATTAATCTGCAAGAATTTGATTATCATCCCTGCACGCTATGCTATACTCAGTCAAGTCATCGGCTCTTAACAACAAAGGCAGCAAAGATGGAAGACCTGACCGGAAAACAGTTTGGCCCATACCAAATCGTCGCCCCGCTGGGAGAAGGGGGCATGGCAGTGGTGTACAAGGCTTACCAGCCGTCGATGGAGCGTTACGTGGCGTTGAAAGTGCTGCCGCGCCAAATGGCGGAAACAGCCGAGTTTATCGAGCGCTTCAAGCGCGAAGCGCACCTGCTGGCCCAACTCCAGCATCCGCATATTTTGCCGGTCTTCGATTACGGCCAATCTGAAGGGTATACCTATATCGTCATGCCCTTTGTGCAGAGCGGTACACTGGCCGACCTGCTCAAGACGCGCCGCATGAGCCTGCCGGAAATCGGTCGCACGCTGACCCAGATCGGCGAGGCGCTCGGCTACGCCCACGCGCACGGGATGATCCACCGCGACGTGAAACCCAGCAACGTGCTGATCGACGAGAGCGGGAACTGCCTGCTGACCGATTTCGGCCTGGCGCGCATGACCGAAGCCTCCGCCCACCTGACATCCTCCGGCGCGATCATGGGCACGCCCGCGTACATGTCGCCCGAACAGGGCATGGGCGCAAAACTGGACGGGCGCAGCGACATTTATTCGCTGGGGATTATCCTCTACGAAATGGTTACCGGCCAGGTGCCCTACTCTGCCGAGACCCCGATTGCCGTTGTTTTTAAACACATCCAGAACCCGCTGCCTTCGGCCCGAAAACTGGTGCCGGATCTGCCCCAAGACCTGGAGATGGTGCTGCTCAAGTCGCTGGCGAAAGACCCGGCGGACCGCTACCAGAGCGCCGAGGATTTTGTCCGGGCCATCCAGATGGCAATCCCGGCGCATACTCCGGCAGAAAACCCCGCCCCGGCTGCGCTCCCCACAACGAAGGTCGCCGCGCCTGTCAGGAAGCCCCAGCCTGCATCCCCCACCACACCTGTGCCGCCCGTCCGTAGGCCGGTTCCCAGCGCCCCACCGCCAGTCTCTTATACGCCGCCAACAACCCCGCCCCAACCCATATACAAACCGGTTTCACAGCCGTCCATCCCCGCCCAAAAGAAGAGAAACTTGCGCTGGATCCTGGTGGGCATCGGACTCATCGTGATCTGCTGCATTGCGATTGCATTGCTGTACATCGCGTCAAACTACAATATTGACCTGTCATCTGCCCCCATCCCAACCATCACCCAGCCTGCGCCTCCCACAGCGACCCCTTCGTCAGGGGGCAAGTTCGTGCGCACCAACGCAATCACAGTCAACGCCCAGCGCCAGTACGTGGTGAACTACGAGACTTTCAGGTACACCGCAGGGCAGTCCGTCAGTTTCTTTTTCAACGCCAGGCAGCCGACGCAGGCTGACATTCCGGGCAGTGGCCTCTGGGTACCCATCAACTCCAGCGTGACGGGGGGAGATACCAGTAAAGCGCCGCTTACCAACCCATAACGCGGATTGGGATGTTGAAAACAGCAGGTGTGATACCCCGATACGAACTCCCACAAGCGCCATGCTTGCGGGAGTTCGTCTTCCGCCAGCATCCGGCAGCTCCCGCTGTCGGCGCGTTTTTAGGCCATGCGCACCGAATTCAAAGAAAGGCTGTATCATCCAATAACCGGTGGTTGAGTAGGCGGCGGCACTATTACGCCGCCGTACACTGCACCGAACGCACACTTGTCCCGGCATCCCTTCGGGAGTGCAGGTGTCGAAACCACTTGTCATAACAATTTCCCCCCAATTTTGAGAAGTCGCCATGAAAATCTATTTTCAGATCAGACTCCATGAACGGCGCTCACCCCGAAGGATGAAAATGGGAGGGCGGGGTGTCAGGCGGAATGAATTCCGCCCTATGTTATTTTTAAGTCAGATACAAAGGCTCAATAAAAATGTTTCGCTTTACAAGAACCCCTGAACGGTCATGCGTGAAAACATTCCTGGGGATTTGCATCGTCTTGTCCCTCGCCGGCTGCGGCCCGGCGACAGCTCCGCCGACTGCCACACCTGTTCCGACCGTTATGCCATCTCCCACCGCCAGCGAGTGTATTGCGGGAAGCCACGTCAAGCAGTTGGCGTCGGGCGGGGAAGATCGCAGCTACATCCTGCACGTCCCTTCATCTTATACACCCGGGAAACCCGTTGCGCTGGTCTTCGGCTTTCACGGCAACAATGGACGCCCTGAGCAATTCGAATCCTACAGCGGATTCTCGCCCCTGGCAGACCGCGAAGGATTCATTGTTGCCTACCCGCTGGGGTCGGGAGAGCACCCCACCTGGGAAGCCTGGCAGGGCGGGAAAGACGTGCAGTTCACGCGCGACTTGGTCGACAAGATCAGCGCAATTTGCAGCATCGACCCGGCCCGCATCTACGCGACGGGGCACTCGTTGGGCGGCGGCATGGTCAACCGGCTGGCCTGCGATCTTGCGGATCGTATCGCCGCCATCGGCCCGGTATCGGGCGCATACCAGGACGCGGAGCAGTGTACTCCATCCCGACCGGTGGCCGTCGCGGCGGTGCATGGCGCCGAAGACTCGGTCATTTTCTACAATGGCGTCCCACCCAACGGGAATTCACCGGGGGCTTATTTTACAATCGGGACGCCGATCCCGCAGTGGGCCTCGGCCTGGGCGCAGCGCAACGGCTGCAACGCCAGGTCGACGATCTTCTTTCGCAAGGACCCGGTCAGCGGGCAGCAATGGGGCAACTGCCGCAGCGGCGCTGACGTGATTTTGTATACCATCCGCGACGGCGAACATGGCTGGCCCCTGCCCAACGCCGATTTCGACGCAGCCCAAACGCTCTGGGACTTCTTCAAACAGCATCCGCTTGCGCCCGCTGCCGGCGGTGGTTAGTTTCGAATGAATGGCTCTTTGGGAATCCAGGCGATTGACCCGAGCCAGATAATAGACATCTTGCATAGCTCAAAAAAAAACGTTCTCGTAGTAACGGCTTCAGCCGTTGATTATGCGGCGAGAGCGACTGAAGTCGCTACTACTGCCTACTTCTATTTCGCCGCTGCCTGATAAAAATGTTAAGATTGGCGCAGGTAAATCCGTCTATATTAATTGAGTAGTAACAAGCCCATCCCACCCGACAAAGAGAGAGGCCACGATGAGAAGCGCCCCCGAATCATCCCCGGCAAAACACATCAGTATCTGGGAACGGCTCCTGGAACCGGCTGCATCCATCCGCGAACCGGAGCGCCGCCGAGTGCGGCTGCTTTCAGCGCTGCTGGCAACCCTGTTCATACTGGGCCTGCTGTCAACCGTTTTGACTTTTTCCGCTGTCTATGGCAGCTTGTATCTGGGGGTAGGAGCTACGCTTATCGTGGCCGGCATATATTATCTAAGCCGCACGCGCTATTACAACCTGGCGGCGCTGCTGATGGTCGGCGCATTGTCAGCAGCGATCTTTGCTGTAGTAATCCTGGATCCAAACCCCATTCCGCTGTATTTCCTGGTTCTTGGCGTCCTGGCCAGCAGTTTATTCCTCTCGCGGCGCGATACCGCCCTGATAATGGCGGCCAGCATCCTCGGCATCGGGCTGCTATTGGTATTCGTCCCTGCCCTGCCAATGCGTGATGCGATCAACGCGATGTTTGCAGTATTATGCGTTGGGACGCTGGGGATCGTCGGCATTACCATCCGCCAGCAAGACCTGGAGCAAATCCAGGAACAGGCGCGCCTGCTGGCCGAAGATGTCGCCCTGCGCCAGCAGACGCAGGAAGAACTCCAGCGCCGTCTGACCGACTTCGAAGCGGTGAATCAATTATCCGCCGCAATGCGCGAGTCTCAAAGCCTCGACCAATTGCTGCCCCTCGTGCTGGATAACATACTGGAGATACTGCACGCAACAGTAGGAAGTCTGTGGTTGTATGACGAGACCAGAAATGAGTTGCGCACAGCGGCCACACGCGGATATGGCGAGCAAGAGGGAGCAGCACCCTCGCCGCCGGAAAAGCCCGGTGAAGGGATTGCCGGATATGTCTTTGCAACCAGAAAGCCCTACATCGAGAAGAATTTACACCAGAGCCTGCGCCTGCCAGAAGCGAAACGCAGGCAGATTTCGCCCGGCATGAGCGTGGCAGCCATCCCAATTCGCGCTGCCGATCAGGTGATCGGGGTGCTCTGTATCAGCACGTTCCTGCCGCGTGAACTGGCGCCGAACGAAATTCACCTCCTGACTACGTTGAACGAGATCGCCGGCAATACGATCCAACGCACGATGTTCCATCAACAGACCGAACAGCGTTTGCAACACCTGATCGCATTGAGCGAGATCGACCGGGCCATCTTATCCAGTTTCGACCTGCGCGTCAGCCTGGGCGCGTTGCTCGATCAGGTCATTGCACAATTGGGCGTCGACGCAGCCGACGTGCTGCTGTTCGACTCCAACTCGTTGGCGCTGGAATGCGTTGTCAAGCGTGGCTTTCGCAAAAAAAGCGCCCGGCGCATACAACCAAGCCTGGATAAAGGTTACGCCGGGAAGGCCATCCTGGACCGCGAGTTGGTCAAAATCGAAAACATAAAAGAGCAACACGACGACAAGTTCCTCACACTGCTTGGAAAGCAGGAGACTTTTGTCAGCTATTGCGCCGTGCCGCTGATGGCAAAAGGATATACCAAGGGCGTCCTGGAAGTCTTCAAACGCGCCCCGCTCGAACCTGACGAAGAATGGTTTGACTTCCTGGATATGCTTGCCGGGCAGGCTACCATTGCAATCGATAACGCCAGCCTGTTCGACAGCCTGCAACACTCCAACGCCGAGCTTTCGCGGGCCTATAACGCCACCATCGAAGGCTGGTCGCATGCCCTTGACCTGCGCGACAAAGAAACCGAAGGCCATACGCTGCGCGTGACCGAGATGACCATGAAGCTGGCGCGCGCCTTCGACTTGAGCGAGGAAGAATTGGCCGAAGTGCGCTGGGGGGCGCTCTTGCATGACATCGGCAAAATGGGCATCCCCGATGTAATCCTGCTCAAATCCGGCTCACTGACAGACGACGAATGGGAGGTAATGAGGAAACATCCAACCTATGCCCATGAGATGCTCTCGCCCATCCATTATTTGCGTTCCGCGCTGGACATCCCCTATTGTCATCACGAGAAATGGGATGGCACAGGCTACCCGCGCGGTTTGAAAGGCAAGCAAATTCCACTGACGGCGCGTATCTTTGCCATTGTGGATGTTTGGGATGCATTAAGCTCCAACCGTCCATACCGGCCGGCCTGGCCGAAGGAAAAAGTGCGCGCGCACATCGAGGCGCTGTCGGGCACACATTTTGATCCGTGCGTGGTGGAAGCCTTTTCCAAAATAATCGAAATGTAGCCTGTTGTGGCCGTGACGGGTATAATCCGCAGCCATGAGCACATCTCACCTGAAACTCTACCTGATCATCATCTGGGCCATGGTGGCTGCCGTCCTGCTTGTGGGGCTGGCCTTGTGGGGGCTGACCAACCTGCCGACGGCGCAACCGGCCTCCGAAACGCCGACGCCCACCCTTTCGCCCAGCCCGACCGTCCCGCCCACGCCGGCGCTCGCCCCCACGATCATGATCATCCGGGCCACCCCGCGCCCGGGCGGAGCAATCGAGCTGCCTCCCACGTGGACGCCGATCACGCCCCAGGCCATGTTCGATGCCTCCGAAGCGCCCCCCGGCGTGGACCCGTTGACCGGCCTGAAGGTGGACGACCCGTCCAGGCTGGAGCGCCGCCCCATCGCCGTCAAGGTCAGCAACTTTCCGCGCTCGCTGCGCCCCTATCAATCGGGCCTGACAAAGGCAGACGTGGTCTATGAATACTACATCGAAGACGGCCTGTCGCGCTTCATCGCCGTCTACTATGGACAGGACGCCGAACGCGCCGGGCCGGTGCGTTCGGGCCGCTACTTCGACGAAAACATCATGCGCATGTACCACAGCGCGCTGGTCTTCGCCGACGCCGATGACCGCGTGCGAAGCTACCTGCTGGGCAAAGCCGACCTGCGCAATTTATTGTTCCTGCCGCGCGACGATAACTGCCCGCCGTTATGCCGCGACAAAACGATCCCGTCGACCGCCGGCGGCGGCTACAACAACGTTTTTGTCAACACGGCCGGCGTGGGCGCGTTTATCAACAACGCCAAACAGAAGTTGCGCCCCACGTTTTTCAACACCCTGTTCCATTTGATCCCCACCGCGCCGGTCAGCCGCGTCTACACCCGTTATTCGGCGTACAGTTATAACTACTGGGAATACGACGAGACCCAGAAGAAGTATTTGCGTTACTCAGACGCCAACGATGCGCTCAACGGACAGGGTGAAGTCTATGCCCCGCACATCGACCAGCTCACCAACCAGCAGCTTGCCGCAGACAATGTAGTCGTGTTGGTGGTGCCGCACCTCTTCAAAAACGGCTTCGACCGGGCCGACCAACTCTTCGACATTCAGATGATCGGCAGCGGCGAGGCCTATGCTTTTATCGACGGTCAGATGTACCAGGTGCTCTGGAAACGCGACCAACTCGACCAGCCCATCCAATTGGTCGACGCGGGCAACAACCCGCTCAGTCTCAAGCCCGGCGAGACCTATTACGAAGTGATCGACCCCGAAAGCAGCGCCAGGCTGGACGGCGTGACCATGACGTTCATTTTCTCGATCCCGCCGCGCGTTTTGACCGCCACGCCTCGCCCGCGCAAACCCACTTTAACACCCAACACGCACAAGTAGGCGTTATCCGCAGATTTTAAATCTTAAAATCTGCGCAATCTGCGGATAAGATTTTGGCTAAAGAACCCATCATTTCAGGAGAAACGACATGACCGATTTCCGCACGGAAAAAGATTCACTTGGCGAGATCAAAGTGCCCGCCGAAGCTTTGTACGGCGTGCAGACCCAGCGCGCCGTGGATAACTTTCCCATTTCGGGGCTGCGCCCCTGGCGGGCCTTCGTCTGGTCGATGGCTACGATCAAGCGCGCCGCCGCCGAAGTCAACTTTGAGTTGGGGCTGTTCCACGACCGCGATGCCGACGGCAAGAAGTTGACCGGCAAGCAACTGGCGGAGGCCATCGCGCAGGCCGCGCAGGAAGTGATCGACGGCCAATGGGATGCGCAATTTGTGGTGGACCCGTTCCAGGCCGGGGCGGGGACGAGTCACAATATGAATATCAACGAAGTGATCGCGAACCGCGCCACCCTGATCCTGGGTGGCCGCTTGGGCGCTTACTACGCCAACCCGAACGATCACGTTAATATGGCCCAATCGACGAACGATACCATCCCGACGGCCATCCGGCTGGGAGCTTTGTGGCGGCTCGATGAGCTTCTCGCGGCGCTGAAAAATTTACAGTCCGCGCTGGAGGCCAAAGCCGCCGAATTTGACGGGATCGTCAAATCGGGGCGCACCCACCTGCAAGACGCGGTCCCGGTGCGGCTGGGGCAGGAGTTCGGGGCCTACGCCAAAGCCGTCGAACGGGATGCGGAACGGGTGCGGCGCTCGGCTGAGGGGCTGAGGAGGCTGGGTATCGGCGGCACAGCCGTCGGGTCGGGGTTGAACGCCCACCCTGAGTACCACGCCCGGATGGTGGCAAAGCTCTCGGCGCTGACGGGACTCACCCTTTATCCTTCCGATAACCTTTTTGAATCGATGCAAAGCATGGCCGATGCAGCCGATTTCTCGGCGTCAATGCGCACGCTGGCGCTGACCCTGATCCGCATCGCCAACGACTTCCGCCTGCTGGCTTCCGGCCCAACCACCGGCCTGGACGAAATCCGCCTGCCGGCCGTGCAGCCGGGTTCGTCGATCATGCCGGGCAAGGTGAACCCTGTCATGGCCGAGATGCTCGATATGGCTATGTTCCACGTCATCGGCTGCGATACGACCGTGATGATGGCGGTGCAGGCCGGGCAGCTTGAGTTGAACGTGATGATGCCGATTATTGCGCACAACCTGTTCGAGAGTATGCAGGTGACGATCGGCGCGGTGAACGCTTTTGCCGGGCGGGCCGTGAAGGGCCTGGCCGCCAACCGCGAGAAGGCCGAAGGCTGGCTGGCCAAGAATGCGATCATTGTGACGGCGCTCAACCCGGTGATCGGTTACAGCCAGGGCGCGGCGCTGGTGAAGGAAGCGGTTGCCAAGAACGCCTCGATCCGCGAACTGGCCGTCGAAAAGGCGAACGCCGGTTTGCTCAAGCACAGCAACGAAGACCGTCTGGTGACGGCCGCCGAGATCACGGCGGCGCTGTCGGATTTGCGGGCGCTGACGGAGGGTGGGTTTTCAGGGGCGGCGGGAGGCGGGTAGTCGTCAACGGACTCTATCGCGGATTCACGGATTGGAACGGATGGTCGTCAACGGACTTTGTCACGGATTCGCGGATAAGAACGGATTAGAACGGACACGTGCCCGTCAGGGTATTGGCAGGGACACGGCGAAGCCGTGTCCCTGTTCGATGGGCGGCGGGCGAAGGATGATTAACACATAGGGGCGGGTCTTCTTTTACGGGCAATGCTTCTTCGTCCCCTGATTAAAACACGGGCAAGATGCCTGCCCCAACAGAAAAGACCCGCCCCTGAGTTATGCGGGATGTTCTTTGGGTCGAAATGAATTTCGACCTACGCGGTAGGGGCAGGTCTTGTTTACAGACAATGCGCCTTCGCCCCTTGATTGCAACGCAGGCAGGACGCCTTCCCCACCAGAAAAGACCCGCCCCTACGTTGTGCGGGATGTTCCTTTGTGCAGACAAAATGATGCAGGCCCCAAAAGTCTTCCCTCGCGGGAGCTTTTGGGGCCTGTCTTATGTCAAGTTTTGAATCTTGGATTACAACACCATTGATTCTGTATTCTCGATCAGGTTTTCCTGGCTGCCATTATCTGCGCCAAAGGTATCGTATGGCTCCAACTGTGTAAAATCTATACTCGTTAAGGCACCCAGGCTTTTGACGCTGCATTGGTAATTTTTAAATACCACATCTTTATCAATATCCAATGCTTCCTGGTCAAGGCGCATACTTTCATCGAATTTAATATTGTCGACCAAGGCTTCCTGCGATAGTTTAAATGCGGTAGCCCTGGGTTTCCCCTCGTCATTCAACCACACGATTATTTTGTAGTATTCCATGGGGATTTTAACGCCTTTAAATAGCCTGTCTTTTTCTTCGTTGAAAATTGGCCCATTGAATACGGTCATCCTGGCTTGTTTGCCGGCTTCTTTTTTGATCCCTTTTTCCAATACCGCTTTTTCCAATTTCCCCCATAATCCCGCAGCGCGGTTAAGCGCTACAACCTGTGGGCAAGCGTTCGTATAAAAGCAGGTATAGACGCCGTTGCGCAGCGCGTCTTTTTCCGTGTCGTCCCAATTCGCGTCTTCGAAACGGCTCATATGGCCTTTGTCGAAGTTCGAGCGCGAATAAAATTTATCGGTCAACTGGCATTCGATATCAATCCGGCTATCCCTCAGCCAATCATCCTGGCGTTTGCTGTTATCCAGCCTTTTCGTCGCATCTCCTTCCACATTGACGGCGCTGATCAGCGGCATTTTCGTTAGCGCATTAAAGATTACGCTGTGCTTAAAATACTTCAGTTCCATTCCGTTGTCTTTTAAACGGGCAATTTGTTTTTCGATGCCTTTTCCAGGCTGCGGTAAAAGGATCTCCACGCCCAAGAACTGGGGATCATAGCCTTTGCACAGGCTAAAATCCACCCCCTGCTCTTTTTCGGCCTTTGCGACTTCAAGGAGCAGTTCATTTGTAGCGTCAGTGGACGGTGTGACTATTTTTGAAGCACTGCCTGCATTAATGATTTTGCTCGCCAAACTTATTTCAATGGTACGCTCGGCGCTTAATGCCGCCACAGGCACGCTGATATTAATATTTTCGCGTGAATCATTCGCTACAGTAGCATTGTTCTTGACTTCCACGTCCTTGTTTTCGGTGTTCTTGTTTTCGATGATGTTGCCGGCGTTTATGGTAAAGTTCAAATTCTCTCGCGGGGGCGGGACGGCCAGCGCAGCCACCAGGCTGTTTGTCGGGTTTTGCTCCAGCAGGTGGTTTAGCACCACGCTTATTCTTATGCCCTCGTTTTTTAGCCACACTACACGGGTTATATCGATCTTGCCATCCACGACCGATATGGGATTACCATCCTTGTCCAAATAATCGTTGCCGTCGGCGCTCATTTTGGCAATGCTCTTATGATGCAGGGCGACGACCTGCCACTGGTCGTTAAATACGGGACTGCCGCTGCTGCCCTGCGCGGTATCGGTCTCATAAAAAATTTTGGTGGCTTCAATCCCGGCGAAAGTATTTTCCCTGATCGAAATTTGCTTATAGTCGCCGAGCGGGTGGTGAATGATATTTAATTTTTCCACGTTGGCATCCCCAAGCTTGCCCAAAGTCTTGTCGAGGTATAAATAGCCGATGCTTTCCAACGAAACCTGACCGGTAACATCCATTGGCTCGACTGCCACAAAGCAATAATCCAGGTCCTGGTTATTAAAAAACGCCGTCGTGTCGAGCTTGAAGATGACAGGGCTTGTGGGATGCCCTTGCGCATCGTATTCATAGAAGAAGTGGATTTCGCTTTCATCGGCCATCTCCTTGTTATTGAATACGTGCCAGTTCGTCAGCAATAAGCGGTTGGAAACCATGAAGCCCGTAGCGTAACCGGTCCTTTTACCGTCTTCGATAATGACAACCCGGCCCACTTTTCTTTTTGTGAGCGCAATTAACTCGGCAAAATTGCTGTACAAAGAATCGTTTTTGCCGATGGCGCGCTCATAGGCAAAATCCGTCGGTTCGGCGCTTTTCTCGGAAAGCAGCTCCTTCCTTTTTTCCAGGTTTACATCCCCGCCTAGTATATTGCCTTCCGTGATGGCTTTAATTAAAGGCGTTTCTTCCGGCAGGGCTGCCGCCTCGAAAGAGAGGGACGCACTTTCACCCTGTTCGGGGACCTGGTTGCTTGCTTTTTTTAGTTGTTGGACAGATACTTGCATGGGATTACCTCCTGGTTGATGAATGAATTGGAATTTTCCGTTTTTAATTCGCCATTGAACGCTCTTTGCGGCGCAGGCTTCTTCAACTTCTCCACCCCCGGGGCAGGACTTGCGATGGTTTGGATATGATTAAGTATATATCATTTCTGCGCCTGCGCTGCCCAAAACCGGCAATTCTCCTTATGAATAAAAACGCGGACGAGATACCCGCCCTTCATGCATATGCGTGAGCAAAACGCCTTTCCCCGCCGGAAAAGACCCGTCCCTACGTCGCGCGGAAGATTCCTTTGGACAGGTGAAAATCACGCAGGCCCCAAAAGTCTTCCCTTGTGGGAGCTTTTGGGGCCGGTTGTGTTTTGTGGGTCGAAATGAATTTCGACCTACGCGGTAGGGGCGGGTCTTCTTTTGCGAAGAATGGCCCTTCGTCTTTCACGGCACACGTAAGCGAGACGCCTTCCTCCCCACGAAAGACCCGCCCCTACGTTGCAAGAGAGACCCGCCCCCTACGTTTTTGATCCACAAACCGGCTTTTGTTGTACAATATCCCCATCGTCACACCACCGGAGGGACTGACCATGCCGCTCTTACGCCTGACCCAAAATACCTTGAGCAAAAACCACCATCGCGTGGAAATCCGTTACGAGTCCGAGCCGCCCATCCCGGTGGAATTCGATTTCGAGATGGACGCCAAAGATTCGAGCCAGATGCGCTGGTATCTCGAAGATTACCTGCAATACCCGATGGACCCCGCGCCGCAGATCGCCCACGAGGTCGAAGCGCGCATGCGCGCCATCGGCGTGGAATTGTTCGAGAAGATCATCAACAGCCGCGACGCCATCAAGCTGTGGGGCCGCCTGCAAACCGCCGGTCTGTGCAACGCGCGCGTCGAAATCCTGAGTAGCGTGCAGGATGCGGTGTCCATCCCCTGGGAATTGCTGTGCGACCCGGATACCGCCACGCCGCTGGCGCTGGAAGCGCAATCCTTCGTGCGCGCGCCCGTCAGCCCGGCGCGCCTGCCCCAGCCGCCGCAGGGCAGCGCGGACAAGGTGCGCATCTTGCTGGTGATTTGCCGGCCCGGCCAGGACGAAGACGTGCCCTTCCGCTCGGTGGCGGGCAAGCTGGTCAAGGGGCTGGACGCAGCCGCCGCCGAGCACTTCGCGCTGGACGTGCTGCGCCCACCGACTTTTGCGCAGCTTGCCAGCACGCTGCGCGCGGCCAAAGCCGCCGGGCAGCCCTACCACATCGTCCATTTCGACGGACACGGCGCGTATCTCAAGCTGCGCGACGCCAAAGTTGCCCTCGGCGCGCTGCGCGGACAGATGCCGCTCTTGATGAACGCCGCCGAAGACGGCGCAAACGGCTTCCTGTTGTTCGAAAACCCGCAAAACGAGGAAAACATCGAACTGGTGGACGGCGCTTCACTGGGCAACTTGCTCTACGAGACGGGCGTGCCGGTGCTGACGCTCAACGCCTGCCGCTCGGCGCACGCCGACCTCCAGGAAGCGCCCGAAGCGGGCGACGACACGCATGTGCAGGTGCGCGCCTTCGGCTCGCTGGCCCAGGAGGTGATGGACGCGGGCGTGGCGGGCGTGGTAGCCATGCGCTACAACGTCTACGTGGTCACGGCGGCCAAATTCGTGGCCGCGCTGTATGCCGCGCTGGCCTGCGGGCAGACGCTCGGCGAAGCCGTCAGCCTGGGGCGCAAGGGACTGGCCGCCGACCCGCAGCGCGAGATTGCCTTCGAGCCGCGTCCCTTGCAGGATTGGTGCGTGCCGGTGGTTTACGAGGCCGCGCCGATCCAATTGTTCCCGCGCCCCGTCGCCGGGACTGCGCCCATACGCATCGACGTTTCGAAAAGCGTCGCACCCGCCGACGACCTGCCGCGCCCCGACGTGGGCTTCTTTGGCCGCGACGAGACCATCCTGGCGCTCGACCGCGCTTTTGATTCGCAAAAGGTTGTCCTGCTGCACGCCTACGCCGGCAGCGGCAAGACCATGACCGCCGCCGAGTTCGCGCGCTGGTATGCGCAGACCGGCGGGCTGGGGGAAGGGCTGGTCCTGTTTACATCCTTCGAAACCTACAAACCGCTCGAACGCGCCCTCGACACGGTCGAGCAGGTCTTCAGGCCGCTGCTGGAGCAAAACAACCTCCAATGGTTGGCCCTGGACGCCGAACAACGCAAGCAAATCACCTTCCAGATATTCAAGCAAATCCCGGTCTTGTGGATCTGGGATAATATCGAACCGATCAACGGCTTCCCCGCCGGGACAAAATCGGCCTGGACGGACGAGGAACAGCGCGACCTGCGCGCCTTCCTGCAAATCATGTCCATGCAGACCAAAGCCAAATTCCTGCTGACCTCACGCCGCGACGAACGCGCCTGGCTGGGCGACCTGCCTTGCCGCGTGACCTTGCCTGCCATGCCCATGCAGGAACGCGTGCAACTGGCGCGCGCCCTGGCCGAAAAACATGGTCGCCATATTACCGACGTGGAAGACTGGCGCCCGCTACTGGCCTTCACCCAGGGCAACCCATTAACCATCACCGTGCTCGTCGGTCAAGCCCTGCGCGACAACCTAAAAACGGAACACGCAATACGAGAATTCGTAGAAAAACTGCGCCGTGGAGAAAACGCCTTTCCCGACGAGACCTCCGAAGGCCGCTCCCAATCCCTCGGCGCTTCGCTTTCCTACGGCTTCGAGAGCGCCTTCAGCGAGGAAGAGCGTAAAGTATTAGCCTTGCTGCATTTCTTCCAAGGCTTTGTCGAAGTGCTTGTATTGCAAGTGATGGCTGGCGACCCTTCTGTATTTCCAAACAAGAAAGACTGGCATTTGCCCGGACTCGCCAACCTTCAACGTGAAACCTTCAAAACCCTTTTAGACAAAGCCGCCGACATCGGCCTGCTCACCCGGCATGGCGGCGGCTACTACACCATCCACCCCGCCCTGCCGTGGTTCTTCCGCGCGCTCTTCGAGCAATATTACCCGGATGAACTTCCTCCTTCTTCATCCTTCATCCTTCATCCTTCATCTTTAGCTCTTCTTGCCCTCCGTTCTTTCGTCGAATCCATGGGTGAACTCGGCAACTACTACATACGACAATACGAGTACGACAACCGCGATGTGATCGCCGCGCTGCGCGCCGAGGAAGCCAACCTGCTGCGCGCCCGCGCGTTGGCTCGTCAAAATGGTTGGCATAGGCGCATCATCAGCGCCATGCAGGGACTGCGCACACTCTACGCCCACACTGGCCGCCGCGCCGAGTGGAAACGCCTGGTGGACGAAATCACGCCCGATTTCATCGGCATAGACGATTTACCGCTGGTTGGGCGCGAGGACGAGTGGGACTTGGTGACCGAATACCGCATGCACCTGACAAGGGAAGCCCGGGACTGGGTCGCAGCCGAACGCATCCAGCGCTTACGGGTCGATGTAGCGCGCCGCAAGGCTACGCCCCTGCTGGCGCGCCCGCCGGAGAGCCTGGATGCGGGCGAGAAGAATACCCTGCGGACGCTGGCAGTGTCTATCGAACAACTGGGGCATATCCAGCGTGAACAGGGCAAGCCCGAATGCACCGATGTTTATCAAGAAGCGATGCCTTTTTGTCAGAAAATTGGCGATAAAGCCGAGGAAGCCGTCCTCGCCTTAAACCTTGGACATGCCTATAAAAATCTGCCCGCCCTGTGCAACCTGGACGAAGCCGAACGCTGGTATAAGGAAGCGTTAAAATTATTCGCAGAAGTCAAAAGCAAAAATGTTGCGCAAACTCTGGGTCAACTCGGCCTTGTCGCCTACAAACGCTTCCAAGATACCAGAAAAGAAGAAAAAACGCAGAAGACGTTGGCGCGCCATCTTAACACTGCCGCAGATTATTACCGGCAAACCCTGGCGCTCCTGCCACCCGACGCTGTGGATGACCTGGCGGTGACGCACAACCAACTCGGCATCATTTACAAGGACGCAGGCGATTTGGAGCGCGCGCTGGAGCATTACAACCAGGCGGCAAAATTCTTTGAAACGGCTGGCAATCTGCATCATGCTGGCGTAACCCGTTTCAATGTTGCCATCGCCCTCGCCAACAACGGACGCCCCTCTGACGCGCTGCTCTACGCCCGCGCCGCGCTGCGCAATTTCGAGCCGTATGGGCAGGGGGCGGCAGAGATGATTGCAGAGACGAAGGAGTTGATTGGGGAGATCGAGCATGACAGCGGATTGTGAAGCGGATAAGCGGATGGGAGCGGACGTGTGCCCGCCAGGGTATGGCCCGCCCGCGCGGGTGAAAATCATGCAGGCCCCAAAAGCCTTCCCTCGCGGGAGCTTTTGGGGCCTGCTTTGTGTTAAGGAACGTGTTGTATCATCTCAATAACTGGTGGTTGAGTAGGCGGCGGTGTTGTCCCGCCGCCGTACACTGCACCGAACGCAGTACAGGTGTCGAAACCACCTGGTAGGCTGAATTGCTACTGTCAATTGATCAGCAAAAGCTGCTCCTTCTGCGTCAGGGCCAGCGCCAGCTCGGCGCGCTTTTCGGCGATCTGGCGCTTGATCTGCGGCGGCCAATCGGCGATCAGCGGGTTATCGTCGTAGGCCAGGTTGATGTACTCGTAGGGCTGCGAGAGCAGGTACTTTTCCAGTTCGCTGGCAGGGACGTGGTCGGGGTCGTGGATGCCGCCCAGGTAATACATCTCGAATTCCTCGGGGTAGCTGCCCTCGGCGCGGAAGTAGCGCGAGTATTTCCAGCTTTCCTGGCGCAAGCAGCGGATGCGGTCGGCGGCGTTGACCGGCTCCTTGACATTGACCGCCCCGGCGCGGATGTCGTCGTAGGTGAAGAGCGTCGCATCCTGGACGGGGGCCGCAGCAGGGTCGCGCAGCACCGGCGACATGTCCACCCCGCGGATGCCGTCCGGGGGCGTTGCGCCGTACAGCCCGGCGATGGTCGGCAGCAGGTCGATCAACGAGATCAACTGCCCGCTCTCCGCGCCGCCGGGGTACATCTGCGGGTTGGAAAAGACCAGCGGGATGCGCATCGTTTCTTCGTAGGCGTTGAAGGCCTTCTGGCGCAGGCCGCCGTGCGACAGGCCCATCTCCCCATGGTCGGCGGTGCGGATGATGAGCGTGTCGTTGCCCAAAGGCTTCGGCTTGCGCTTGCCGTGCGCGTCGGCTGCGTTGTAGAACAAGTCGAGCAGCCGCCCGATCTCGCCGTCGATGTGGTGCAGCAGGTTGCCGTAAAAATTGATGTAAGCGTACTGGCCGTCATTATTAATCACCGGCCCACCCGGCCCGGCCTGCACCGTCTTGAGCGGCCCCAACGTGGCGGCCATCTGTTGCAGGTTGATGGCCTGCGCCGCCGGTTTGCAGTTGTTCTGCAAGTTTTCGTCCACGGTGGGAGGCAGGTCGATCTCGCCGTCCAGCCAGCTTGGGTCGTAGCCGCCGAGTTGATAGCTGGACGGGTAGGAAAGCACGTCGTGCGGGTTGACCAGCGAGACCACCAGGAAAAAAGGTTTCATCGCCTTCCCGGACGCTTTGGCTTTGTTGTATGCTTCGATGAAGTCGATGGCCTGCTGGACGTAGTTGGCGTCGTGGTTGGCATAGCCGCCGCCGAAGTTTTCCAGCTTGGTGTCCTCGCCCGAGTCGGGCGGCATCCAACCGGCGAAGCCGAACACGGCCACTTCGGCGGTCATCAACGATTTTTCGGGGTGGACGTTGTTCTGTCCGCCTTTGCACAGGTGCCATTTGCCGCGGTATTGGGCGTTGTGCGAAGGCCGCAGCATGGTGGCAATGGTCGGAAAGGCATTGCTGAGTTCGGTTTCCGTCACCGAGTAGCGCCCGCCAAAACTCAGCGTATCGGTCACACCGTGCTGCGCCGGGTACAAACCGGTAAACAGCGTGCTGCGACTCGGTGAACACATGCAGGCGTTGCAGACGGCGTTCTTAAAAGAAAGGCCGTTTTGCTTGAGCAGGGTCATGTTGGGCAGGTGTTCCTGCTCCCAGCCGGTCGGGAAGTGTTGGGTGGCTCGCTCTTGGTCGGTAATAATCATTAAAATGTTAGGGGGTTGGGACATCGGAACACTCCTTTCGAAACAGGTACGGATAAGGTTGCGGCCGCGCCGCCGCAATGCTCGACACGCCATTTATATCATACCTTTTCTGTCCTATTTAGGGCAGGTTGAGCTTTTGTGGAGATTGGCCCTTTGCCCACGAGCAGCCCCGTCCATGACTGCGGGTATAATTTAGCCACTGACTACTGAACACTGACTACTGACTACTGAACACTGAAAACTGACTACTGGCTACTGAACACTGCCCACTCCCCCCGGAGGCCCCCATGTGTGGACGTTTTACCCTGACGGCTGACCCTGCCGAGTTGCAGGAAGCCTTTCCCCAATTTTCCTTCCCAAACGAGGGCAGGCCGCGCTTCAACATTGCCCCCAGCCAACCCGTGCTGGTGTTGCCCAACGACGGCACACCGACCCTGGCGGGCGGTGCCAGGGGGAACCGCGCCGACTATTTTCTCTGGGGACTGATTCCCTCGTGGTCCAAAGACCCAACGATGGGCGCGCGCCTGATCAACGCCCGCGCCGAGACGTTGGGCGAGAAACCGTCCTTTCGCGGCAGCTACAAGTATCACCGTTGCCTGGTCTTTGCCGACGGCTTCTACGAGTGGAAACCCGAACCGGGAACGAAAGCAAAGACCCCGCACTTCATCCGGCTGACGTCGGGCCTGCCCTTCGCCTTCGCCGGGCTGTGGGACGAGTGGCACTCCCCCGACGGTTCGCAGATCAAATCCTGCACGATCATCACCACCGCGCCGAATGAGTTGATGTCCAAGCTGCATGACCGGATGCCGGTCATCCTGCCGCCGGACGCCTTCGCCCAATGGCTCGACCCGGCCCCGCGCCCACCGTCCGCGCTGCAAAATCTACTCGTCCCCTACCCATCCGCCGCGATGACGGCTTATCCCGTTTCGACGCTGGTCAACAGCCCGGCCAACGACCGCGCGGAGTGCGTCGTCCCGGCATAGAAGCGCCTTTTACGCAATACGCGATACGGAATACGTATTGCGTATTGCGTAATCCGTAAAAGGCGTAATTTCCCCCCTCCCATGAACTTCAAAAACTTTGTCGCCAGCCACTATCCCGCGCTGACCTCGCGGGACTTTTTCATCTTTTGGGTCGGACAGTTCATCTCGCTGGTCGGCACCTGGATGCAGAACACCACCCAGCCCTACCTGGCCTACCGCATCTCCGGCCGTCCGCTGGACTTGGGGCTGATCGGCTTCGCCGGCACGCTGCCGACGCTGTTCTTTGCCCTGCCGGCGGGCGTCATCATCGAACGCCTCGACAAACGCAAGGTCGTGATCTGGATGCAGGTCGTCGAAATGCTGCAAGCCTTTGTGCTGGCCTTCCTGGCGCTGACCGGGCTGGTGCAGATCTGGCACATCATCATACTGGCCTTCCTGTTTGGTACGGCCAGCGCGTTCGAGATCACCGCCCGCCAGGCCATGTTGATCGAACTGGTGGGCCGCGAAGCGCTGCCCAACGCCATTGCGCTGCAATCGACCATTTTCAACCTGGCGCGCGTGCTGGGGCCGTCGCTGGCAGCGCCCTTCATGGTGCTGCTCGGTAGCCAGGGCGAAGGTTGGGCCTTCCTGAGCAACGGCGTCAGCTATTTATTTGTCATCGTTGGGCTGTTTTTCGTGCGCACCCCCTTCCAGACGCAAATCACAGAAGCATCAAAAGACTGGATCGAAGACTTCCGTGACGGGCAGGAGTACATTCTTCAAAACGGCGCCATCAGCATGATCGTTGTCATGGCAGGGGTTACCGGCTTCATCGGTTTCCCCTTCCTGCAACAAATCCCGGCCATCGCCAAAGACCTGCTGATGCATGTCAGCGACACAGACATCATCGTCGCCGCGCGCACCAGCCTGTTGTACACCTCGCAAGGCGTCGGGGCGTTGGTCGCATCCTTTATGATCGCGTCTTTCAACTTGCGCCGTAAAGGCCGGCTGCTGCTCATTGGCCAGGTTGCATTTATCCTGGGCTTGTTGGGGATTGGGCTGATCCGCGACGCGAACATCGCCTTCGTGCTGATCGGCGTGATCGGCTGGGGTTCCGTCAGCCAGTTGGCCATGATGAACATCCTGATCCAGACCGACGTGCCCGACAACTTGCGCGGGCGCGTCTTCAGCACCTATTTATGGGCGCTGCAAGGGGTGGCGCCCTTCGGCAGCCTGCTGATCGGCTGGATGGCGCAAAACTGGGGCCTGGCGGCAACGGCCCTGGTCGCCGGTTCGCTTTGCCTGGTCATCATCGGCGGCCTGCACCTGTTCAAACCGGAACTGCGCAGGCGCGAAGCCTGACCAAAGCCATCTCAGTTTCAGGAAAATCAATGCAACCGTGTCCTTCGTGCTATAATTTTCCGAGCTTATCGGCGCTAAATCCCTTGCTATGGAGCTTTTATGGAACACTACGATATGGCGAAGGTCATGTACTCATCGATCGGGCTTCGCCTGGGCTGTACAGACTCTTCTGAAATGGAGCAATTGCTCACCCAGCTTAAGCAGTTTTTCCCCCAAATGCGCGTGGAGCGTATGTTCAAACTCCCATCCGGGGAAACATACTGGTATAACGTCAAGGGACTGTCATCCAGCGGTGATGATATTGGCTGGTGGGTCATCAGACAATTTTGCCAACATGGATGGGAACCTTTTAATGTAACCAGTGAGGTGATCGCAGATGCAACCACTTCCATTTACCACTTCAGGCGCAGAACCTTTACCAAGACCGCCCCGTTCCTCGTAAGTTCAGGGTGATCGAGCTACAAATGACGCCCTGACGCTTCTCGCATACCAGCGCCCCCGAAGGGATGCTGGGACAGGTGTGGCGGGCGGCGCCAGGGAGTGTCGTGACTCATTGTGCTGAGAAGTAAAAAGTTCATTCTTAGCCCCCCCTGGCAAAATTTATTTTATCCAACCCATCGGTAGTGCATCTTTGGCAAGGATACTTGCAACTTTATTTTTTATGTCGAATATGAGCACCAGGCTCTTACTTGGAAAGCCGTGATAATAATCATCTGTTATAACCAAATAATTACCATCCGGAGACCAGATGGGAGCATATAGACCACTCCCGGCTGGAATACAATAGTTTGTGACATTTCCGGTTGTTGTATCGAAGACAGCAAGCCGGTTAGGGTCATCGGTCATATCACGTAAATTTGAATAATCTTTTGGGTATTCTACAGGTGAAAGCCCGACACTAAACGCAATAAACCGTCCATCGGGAGACCAGTTATAGTTTCCGATAAAAGTGCCTGCATAAGTTGAAGAAAAATCTGTCAGTTTTGTGGATTTCCCTTCATTTGAAATCAAGAACAAATCTTGTTTTATCTGGTCAAGACCATCGTCCAATGCCATTATTTCTGATTGAATATTAATCAAAAACTTATTTCCGGATGGCTCCCACTTGGGGGCATAAACGTAAGGCATTATGGCTTGCCATCTAGCGAGTTCTTTCTGATGTTGAATATCCCATAATACAAAGTCATCGTACCCATCAAGGGGAATATAAATAACCTTGTCCAGCGCAGGGGTATAGAAAGTCTGGCTGGCCGAGTAACCGTCCCAATGTGGCCAGGGATAAATTTGATATACATTCGGGAAATCTGGTAAGAGGGAAGTGATCTTCCCTATCCATGGATTCAGGGAAACCATAGTATCTATCGTATCTACGTCATTTATTTTTTTCCCCTTGCGTGAAATTAACAAGGTGTCATTTGTGGTCCATGAAGCAATCTCCCTCCAGGAGCCATCCCAGGGAAGTGACTTGACTGGCTTTCCATCGCCGGTGATGATTTTGATTCTCGCCCCGGAATGAATGGCAAGAAATTGATGATCGGGGGACAGGGCAGAATCATTGATGTCCTCTGCCAAAACCACATTTTTGCCTGTATTCATTTCAAGTAGAGAGTGCGATGTTGCCGGATTGATTCCTGCCAACGCCAGAACACCCTGAACATTCTTTGAGAACGTAAAACTTGGCGCAACATCCAGACAATCGAAAGTCTCTCTTGAAGCAGCAATTGCAGTTGGGGTAGGTGAAGGGCTTGGCAATTGTGTTGGCGCGGCGGACGGCATAAGAGTTGCCGTATCCTTCGGCGGGTTCGCGGGCGAGGGCGTTCCACAGGCGGCCAGAAGGAGGATGATTGTGCTTATCAAGGAGGTTAACGCAGCGTTTTGGGGTTGCATAAAAGCGCCTTCCGCCTTATATGGCCCGAAGCGCGGCAGGCTTTCAGGGGCCGCGCGCCGCAGCCGTTCACTTACCGGACTGAGCAGGTACAAGCCTCCGTTGCGGTGAAGGATCGGAATGCGCCGTTTCAGCCCCGCAAAATGTTGGCGCATGGCCGCCGAATAGGCGGCGTAACTCTCGAATTCTTCGTCCCACAACGCAAGCAACCGGTCGTATGTCTCGATATACTGCTTGCGGTAAACATCTGTCACCGCGCCCAGGTTGCTGATGACCCAACAGGTGGTTTCATAGTCCCACTCGTAGGCCAGCCCCAAAAAGCGATAATCTGACGTAATGTATGGGAAGAAGGGGAATTGACGGCAGTTGAGCGAGCGGTATTCGCGCTGACAGCGCGCCGGACCCAAACAGGCCAGCAGGATCAGCGTATCGGGCGTTTCGGCTTGCAGGCGGGCCGGGTCTTCGGGGTTTTCGGCGCATTCGTCTCCGCGCCACTCGCGCCAGAGATTGGTATTCGCTTTCAGGTAATCCCATTCATCCCCGTAAGCCGCCGGGACGGCGTGACAGATGTCGCAACAGAAAGGCTTGCCGCTGGGGTTATGCGGGGCGCATTTCTGACCGCAATCGAAAAGTGCAATCGGCGCGTCAAAGCGTTCGTAAAGCTGGCGGATGTTGACTGGAGGGATTAACGGCCTGGTCATGTTTTTCTCATTCGAGCACAGGCAGGTTAGCGCGCATACAACACGTTCAAGTCCCGAATTCTGTCTCGCAACTCATCACTCAAGTCGTTCTCACCCATGCGCCAGGCCCAGTTACCAGAAGATTTGCCGGGGAAGTTCATGCGCGCTTCGTTCCCCAGGTTGAGAAAGTCCTGGATGGGGGCCAGCGCAAAAACCGCCACCGAACTCCAGGCCGCGCGGATCAAGTCCCAGGCAAAGTCCGAGCCGTTCACGCGCAGGTAACGGCGGGCAAAATCCTGTTCCTCTGCGGGGGCGGAAGCGTACCAACCGAGGCTGGTATCGTTGTCGTGCGTGCCGGTGTAGACCGCATAATTCGGAGTGTATTGATGCGGCAGGAAGACGTTCTCCGGGCCGGAGAAGGCAAATTGCAAGATTTTCATGCCCGGCAAGTTAAACGCGTCGCGCAGTGCGACCACGTCGGGCGTAATCACGCCCAGGTCTTCGGCGATGATGGGTAACTCGCCAAGCGCTGTACGAATAGCATGAAACAAATCTGCGCCAGGGCCAGGAACCCAGCGGCCTCTTTGGGCGGTGGGCGCATTGGCGGGCACTTCCCAGTAACCGACAAAACCGCGGAAATGGTCGATGCGCACGATGTCCACCACCTTTAAGCTGGCATTGACGCGCTCGATCCACCAGGTGTAGCCGCTGCGCTTGTGTGCGTCCCAGCGATAGAGCGGGTTGCCCCATAGCTGGCCGGTGGGCGAAAAATAATCTGGCGGCACTCCCGCCACGACGGTTGGCTTGCCGACTTTATCCAGATAGAACAAGTTGGGATTTGCCCAAACGTCGGCGGAGTCCATGGCGACAAAGATGGGACTGTCGCCGATGATCTGGATGCCTTTGGTGTGGGCGTATTCGCGCAGGGCGTCCCACTGGCGGAAGAACAGGAACTGAGAGAAGGCGACGACCGAGATGCGCGCAGCGAGCAACCTGCGGGCCTCGTCCAACGCTGCGGGTTGGCGCGCGCGCAGCGGCGTGGGCCACGCATTCCAGGACGCGCCGCCGTTGGATTCTTTGAGCGCCATGAACAGGGAAAAATCTTCCAGCCAGGAAGCGTTCTTTAAACGGAAGGCGTCGAACTCTGCGTGTAGCGCGCGCAGCGCATGACCCGGCAGCGACTCAAAGCGTGTATAGGCTTTTTCGAGCAGCGCGGGCTTCCAGCCGTAGAGTCCCCCAAAATCCACCTGATGGGCGGGCCAGGTGGGCATGTCGCACAGGTCGGGTTGGGTCAGGAGACCCAACTCGATCAGGCGGTCGGGGCTGACCAGATAGGGGTTGCCGGCAAAGGCCGAAAAGCACTGGTAAGGTGAATCGCCGTAACCGGTGGGGCCGAGCGGCAGCACCTGCCAGAGTTTGCAACCGGCAGCGGCCAGGAAGTCGATGAAACGGTAGGCGTTATCGCCCAGGTCGCCGACCCCGTAGGGGCCGGGAAAGCTGGTGGGATGGAGCAAAATGCCGGAACTGCGCGTGCTTTGCGCGAATTTCATGGGACCTCGTATCAGAGTGAATAATGGAGCGCGGCGGATTTGAGCATAGGGTTCTTCGTTTTGGGCATGGGTTATTTTACCAACAAAAATTAATGAAGCGTGGTGAAATCAAAAGCGCTGTCGCTTAAACCATCGTCAATCAAAATGCTGGGCTGACCCAAAACGCAGAAACGAAGCTCCCAAGCGTGGGCAACGAACAAATAGCTGTGCGTGTCCACCCAGGCAAAATTGTCTGCGCCAGGCGCGTCACTGAGCAAAATTGCATCGCTCTGCTGTGGGCCAAGCCAGACGAGGTTGCGATCATCCAGCCAGTAGAGCACGTGGGTTGAATCAGGCGCCCAACCCAAAATTCCAAAAGTGTCGGCAGCATGTGAAAAATACATCTGGTCGGCTGTGCTTGCGTCAATGATGTGCAATTCGAGATTGGTCCCGCGCGTTTTCGTATACAATACCCTTGCGCCATCAGGAGAAATAACAGGACGACTGGAAAAGGCCGGCGAGGCCACAAATTCTGCCAGTTGAGCTGCCGGGCCGCCATCTGCCGGGATAAACATAAAGCGCGTCGGCGAAGAGGGGTTCCCCAATGGGTCTTGGGCAGGGATCACAGTTTTGAATCCGCTGCCATCCGGCAACCAGACAACATCGGGGATATAATTAAACTCGCTGTACATCATGACGGGCGGGAAGGTAAAAACGGTTTTCAACCCGGCACCGTCGGCGTTAACCACGTTGATTTTGTCGTTGCGCGGCAGGGCAATTTTCGCCCCATCGGGCGAGAAAATGAACTGTCCGCCCCCCTGGCTGGCATCCAAAAGCGCTTGAAGCGCGGGAGAGTCGGCATTGACCCTGGCCAGATTATATTCGGGGCCGGGAATGGACACAGTTGCAAATTCGATATTGAGATAGACAACATGGCTGTGCGGAGCAAAGTCAAACTGTCGAGTCCATACAGTGGGTGACCCGCTACGAGACAACGACGCCAGGTCGTGTGCTGAGGCGAGGAGACGCTCATGGTCTCCGTTGGCGCCAATCGCCCACATTTCGCCGCCTCGAAGGAAGGCAACTACCAGGCCGTCGTCTGAAATTTTGGGCGCTGAATCTCGTCCGGTATTGGTCAACCGTTTCGGCAGGGCGGATGCGTCCACAAGCCAGATATTTCCATCTTTGGCATAAGTCACCCGCGGCGAATTTCTCGGCGCTGTTGTGTGGGGCGCAGCAGAGGTCGCCGCTTCTACCGGAGTTTGCGTCAGATCGACAAATCTCCCACCAACTTGGGCCGAAGACGTTTGCGTGGCTTGAGCAGGAGCGGGAGTCAAAGTGCAAGCCAACGCTGAAACCATTAAACCAAGAATGGAGATGGAAAAGGAAATTTGCCGGCTGATCATCATTTCTCCTGTTTTACGGCAATCATAGCCGAGAATACAGAAACACGGAAGCACATCCAAAATTACTGGCAATTTCGACAGCTTTTTTTGAGTTGTAGAACAAGTATTGTGATATATTTATGGAATATAATGCTCATAGATGTCTGCTGAAAACAAACGCCAGCAGAAACAGATCACATCTACATACTGCTTATTGTAAGGTAGCTGTTATGTCTACAAGACTCCGGGCTATTAAAATAGGCACGTGGAGGTTTTCAGAAAAAATATGGACGAGAAACGCGGAACTATTCTTTACGTTGAAGACAACTCCGACAATCGGATGCTAATCCGCCGGGTGTTAAACTCGGAGGGTTATACTGTCCTCGAAGCCCCCAATGCGCAGGAAGCATTAAATGCGCTGAAGACGCTTCGCCCCGATTTAATTCTAATGGATATCAACATGCCCGATATGGACGGATATACGCTGACAGCGCATATCCGGGCGTTGCCCAACCTGGGCCTCATACCGATTGTTGCGCTCACAGCGAACGTAATGCGGGGTGATCGCGAACGTTCTCTGGAAGCCGGATGTGACGGTTATATTCAAAAACCGGTTGATATTGATACACTTACCCAGCAAATTGAACGATTTCTAAAGAGATAAAACATGACGAATCAAGAAACCTCAAACTCATCAGTTCCACAACCTGGCGATACAAACAAAAAGCAGGGCACACTCAAAGACGCCACTGTGCTTGTCGTTGAGGATAATGTTTCCAATTTCGTGCTAATTGCCCGCCTCTTGGGATTCATGGGCATCCATTGCGAATGGAAAACATCCGGGTACGAAGTGGTTGAATACGCAGACACATTGCCACGGCTGGATTTGATTTTGATGGATATTCGCTTGCCTTACGAAGACGGCTATGGGGCATTGAGGAAGATCCGGGCGTCAGATCGCTTAAAGTCTGTTCCAATCGTTGCAGTAACTGCGGAAGCAAGCCAGGAACAAATGAATAAAGCGCGTAATTCAGGCTTTAACGGTTTTCTGGGTAAGCCACTCGACCCCGACAAGTTTCCCGATCAAATCCACCGGATATTAAATGGCGAAGGCGTCTGGGAGATCTCCTACGAGGAGCGCTGATAAATAAGCGAGGGATCCTTACCAGAGGAAAACACCCTCGCTTTTTGTTTATCCACTTTCAGATAAGAGACGGTTATGAGCAAAATGACGCCTACTCCGGTCGATCTCGGTCAACTGGTTAAACTTCACCAAGCTAATTACACGGTATTCCAGGCCCGGACAGAAAAAGAAATCCAAAAAGCGATTTATGCAGCATTGATAACCTGCCAGTATATCAGTCTGTATTACTCGGTCAATGAAACCGGCCTGAGGGGAATATTTGCGTATGATCCAGGTAACAAAAAAGATATTGAGGGTGTGGTAGAACAGGTTGAATTAATGCCGGCGGAAATTGTCCAATATTTCTCGCGTGGCGTACAAATTGGGACATTAAACGGGACAATCCTTCCCAGAGCATTTCAACGCATTTTATCCGAAAATAACTGTGACCGCTGCGCTGTCATTCCAGTGATGGAAGATGTATCCGTCCTGGCTGTTTTAATTATCGGCGCGCGCGCAGAACAGCAGTTGAGTGAAGAAAATATTGATCCTCTGGTGCGTCTTTGCGAAACTATTCCGATCGTTCTTGAAAATGTAAGGACAGCCCACGCCACCCAACTGCGCCTGCGCGAGTTGGAAACCATCTCAGAGACCAGCGAGGCAATCTCGTCGTCTAATGATCTCGCTGAACTGTATGAATTAATTCATAAGCAGATCCGGACCGCACTTGGAGATACCCATTTTTCCGTGGCGCTTTATGAGCACCAGAACAAAACCATCGAATTTCCTTATATTTATGAACAGGGGAATGTCAAATCCCAGCCCCCGGCCCCGCTCGACGAAGGATTGGTTTCCGTTTTAATTCGCACCCGCCAGCCATTGTTACTTGTGGAAGATGTTGAACGGCGCATTCGCGCACTTGGCGCAAAAACTGCCGAAGAACCGGCAAAATCGTGGTTGGGATGTCCGTTGGTCGTTGGCGGAGAGGCAATTGGCGCGTTGATCGCGCAGGACTTTGAACATGAGCAGCGCTTCGGTCAGGATGACCTGCGCTTTATGATCGCCCTCTCGGCCCAGGTGGCAGGAGGAATCAATACTATTCATCTCCTGGAAGACGCGCGTCGCAGAGCGCTCCAGCTTGAAACCGTAGCAGAAATTTCTCGCGAGATTTCCAGTTCGTTGATTGTGGACAATCTTTTGCGTCAGGCCGTTGAACTTTTGCGCGAGCGCATGAACTTCTATCACGCGGCTATTTTCCTGATTGACGAGACTGGAGAATATGCCATGGTGCGCGAAGCAACCGGCGAGGCCGGAGCACAGATGAAACGCGCAGGGCATAAATTAGCGGTAGGTTCGAAATCAATTATCGGCCAGGTAACCCAAAATAAATCTCCGTTGGTCGTCAATGAAATCAAGGAAGATCCGAATTATTATCCCAATCCTCTCCTGCCAGAAACCAAAGCCGAAGCCTGTCTCCCCCTAAAGGTTGGAGAGCGCGTGCTTGGCGTAGTAGATGTGCAGAGCGATAGGGCCTTCGTATTCTCAGAAGAAAACATCAAAATCCTTCAAATCCTTGCAGACCAATTGGCAATTGCCGTGGTGAACTCAGAGTTATTCGCCGAGGCGCAGGAACGCTTGTCACAGCATCGTCTTCTGCATCACGTGACGACTGCCGCAGCATCCAGCACCACAATCGAGGAGGCGTTGAATAACGCCGTACAGGGTTTGCAAGTAACGCTGGGGGGAGACCAAATTTCCATCCTGCTGGCAGACAAAGAGCAGAAAACGTTGGAGGTTCGCTCGGCTATTGCATATCCGAATGAAGAGTCTTCGAGGCTTAAAATCCCGTTTGGGGTGGGGATCACTGGCTGGGTGGCGTCGCACCGCCAGCCGCAACGCGTTAACGATGTCACCAAGGATTCGCGCTATATCGCCGTCAACCCCAAAGTGCGTTCGGAACTGGCCATCCCATTAATTTATCGCAATGAAGTGCTTGGCATTTTGAATGTTGAAAGTGTACGCACAAGCGCTTATTCTGAAAACGATGAGGAAATGCTCGGAACGCTGGCGGGGAGTCTGGCCGCCATCATCGCGCACTCCCGTTTATTAGAGCAGTTCCGCCAACAGGTGGAACGCGAGCGATTGTTGTACGACATTACCAGCAAAATCCGTCGCACAAGCAGCCCGGACAAGATTTTATCAATTGCCGCGAATGAACTCAGTAAAGTATTAAACACGCGCAAAGCGCAAATTGAAGTAGTTGTTCAACCCGAACAAAACCGGGGATCAGCCCCCGTCTCTTATAAAGCAAAAAACTAAGTAAGTGAAGATGCTATGAGCACAGAGAAATTACAACAACGCCCCTCAATATCTTTTTGGCTATTAGAGCGAACCGGCGGTGGATTCCTAAGTTTTGCGTTTGTTCTGTCTGGGTTAATTGCATACCCAATTGCGGCATTAAGTTTGCTGGCAGTTCAAGTGAATGCGTGGTTCACAGCAGAC
>JBARBA010000272.1:0-17876 GCA_049792555.1 Anaerolineales bacterium | reverse complement strand
CACCAGGAACGTGCGCAGCCAACGGGTGGGCCGTGTGGTGAAATAAGGGGTTGCAACCAGCCCAAACAATGCGCCCACCAGACCAAAAGCCAATGTGTAAGTTAGAATGCTTTCATTGGTTCCGGTCCCGAATCCGAAGCCCCAGTAGCCCCCGAATATTGCGAACACAACCATGCCAACAATACGAACAATAAATTCAAAGCTCATGGAATAACTCCTTCTGCAATAAGTGCGAAAAAAATGCGCAAAACCGTTCTTATGAAAGTAAAACCGCCTGAAAAATAAGGGGAAGATTTGGCGAGTTTCGTAAAATATTGCGAGTGTGATGATAGCATGGCGGGCCTTGCAAGTCAATTGCGCGCTTATGGCATTTGTGGATTTCTAACACACTTCTAACTTTGGTTTCCAGGCAGGTTGTATAATCCAGTTGCTTATTGGTATTGTGAGGTAACTATGGCGCTGGACCGTTTTGGACGAAAAATCCACTATCTTCGCATTAGCTTAACCGATCACTGCAACCTGCGCTGCGTCTACTGTATGCCGGAAGACCAAACCTTCCGGCCGAATGCAGCCATGATGCAGGATGACGAAGTCCTGCTGCTGGCGCGCCTGTTCGCCGATCTCGGTTTCGACAAAATCCGGCTGACCGGCGGCGAACCCACGGTCCGCGCGCATGTGGTTGATTTGGTGCGCGGCATTGCCTCCACGCCCGGCATCCAGTCTCTTTCGATGACGACCAACGGGATTTTGCTCTCGAAGTTGGCGCAGCCGTTAAAAGAGGCCGGACTCCAGCGGGTGAATATTTCCCTCGACAGCCTCGACCCGCAAAAGTTCCACCGTTTAACGCGCTGGGGCAGCCTCGACGAGGTCTGGAACGGCATCCTGGCCGCCGAAGCTGCCGGGCTGACGCCGATCAAGCTCAACGCGGTGGTGGTCAAGGGCTATAACGAGGAGGATGTCGTCGACCTGGCGGCGCTGACGGTGGAGCGTCCCTGGCAGATGCGCTACATCGAGATGATGCCGTTCGCCGGCGTCACCGACCTGCAAAAATCGCAGGTGGTCACCGCTGCCCAGATCCAGCAAAAGATCGAAGCGCGCTTCGGCGCGCTCGAAGCCACCGGAAACTATGACGGCGAAGCGCGCATTTACCACATCCCCGGCGCGCAAGGGACGCTTGGCTTTATCTCGTCCGTCACTGTCCCGTTTTGCTCGGCCTGCAGCCGCGCCCGCCTGACCGCCGACGGGGTGCTGCGCATGTGCCTGCTGCGCGAGAAGGAAATCGACCTGCTAACCCCGCTGCGCGCCGGGGCGACTCTCGACGACCTGCGGGCCATGATCCTGCAAGGGGTCTGGGAAAAACCCTGGGGCCACGGCCTCGACCAGGGCGTCATCCCTCTGAACCGGGTGATGAATCAAATCGGCGGTTGAAATCAAAAAACGCAGTAGCGCATAACTTGCTTTTCTTACCGGGCAAAAACTCTGGTAATCAGCCCGTAAGTCGGGACGCAACGCAGTCCCGACTTACGGGCTGGGACCACCCAATTGCTGAAGACCCAAAACTTTATCGAGGTTCGCAAGTCAAATATAAAATAGCAAGTTATGCGGTAGTGCAAGAAAACAAACTGGAGAACTCATGCGCTTGGCAAAAGGCATCAAAGCCATCTTTTACGACCTGGACGGAACGCTGCGCTTCAACGATCCGCCCTGGCGCGATATTTTCGCGGACGAAGCCGTCAGGCTGGGTGTGTCCATCGGCGCTGAAGACCGTTTGCGCGCCGCGCGCTGGGAGCACTATTATTTTGCCGGGTCGCAGGAAGTGCAGATGGATGACGCCGAATTCCCGGATTCGAAGGCCTTTTGGTTGAATTTCAACCGCCGCCAGTTGGCTGCGTTGGGCGCTTCGCCCGACCTGGTGGAAGAATTGGGGCCTCGGCTGCATGAATACATGAATGAACACCACCAATCCTCAGACATGCTGATGCCCGGCGTGCAGCAGGCGTTAAGCGCGCTCAAAAGCGCCGGGTTGATTCTCGGCGTCATCTCGAACCGCGATACCCCTTACCAGGAATACCTGCTGCAAATTGGACTGGCAGAATATTTCGATTTCTCACTGGCTGCCGGGGAAGTCAAATCCTGGAAGCCCGACAAGGCCATCTTTGAACATGCGCTGCGCATGGCCGGCGTGCAGGCCGAAGAGACGGTTTACGTCGGCGACAATTATTTTGCCGATGTGGTCGGCGCGCGCAACGCCGGGCTGAAAGCCATCCTGCTCGATGCGCATGGCGTCTTTGACCGACCGGATTGCCCCGTGGTCGCTTCACACCGGGAGCTTTTGGAGTTGTTGGAACGGGGGAATATTTGGAGCGATGAAAAAAGCGAGTTCCACCTGGGTTAGGCAAGCTGCGTTAAATTCAAATTAGCCGCCGCCAGCGGCAAAACCTCGTCCGCAAAAGACTCGGCAGACTGGTTTTTCTTCTCGCGGTTCCACTGCATGGCCAGCCCATAGATGGCCCAACTGACCGCCGTGGCGGATGTTTCGGGGGAATTTGCTTGTTCGGTTTGTTTCAGCCACATCAAAATTAACTCATAGAGTTGCCCCTTAATCTGGTTTTCCACCAGCGGCTCGAACTGGCGCTGCGCCGGGACGCAGTGCGAACTGAGGTTGCGGGTGAACTCGCAGACCGCCACGATTAGGTGACGCAGGTTGTCCATGTTAAAGTGGCAGGATTGCAACATGCGTTTCTCGATCTCATCGCGGAACGACTCGCGGATGGAGTAGTCGAGCAGGGCGAATTTATCCTGGAAGTGGGCGTAAAACGTGGCGCGGTTAACGCCGGCTCGGGCAGTGACATCCTGCACGCTGATGGCGTCGAAACCTTTTTCGGCCAACAGTTCCAGGAAGGCCTGATCCAGCATTTGGCGGGTGCGGGTGACACGCGGGTCGAGTTTTTCAGGTTCATGGCATGAGTTTGACTACATTTTGGCTCCGGTGTTGCTTAGACAACAGAAGTGTATTTTTGATGGTTGACCGGTGTCTCAGGAAGAGGTCTAATATGGCAACACTTGTTGCTTATCCAACAGATGTACAAAAGATACCACATCCCGTTCATAGAGTCAAGATCGTCCATTTAAAACCATCTTCACCCAGGAGACCCAAACATGCTTGCCACCCTCGTTGCCCCCAACACTGCCTTCGCCACACTCGCCTCGGACGAACAGATCGAACACACCGCCCGGTCGCTTGAAGCCAACGGTATCCATACCCTGATCGCCGAAACTGCCGCAGACGCGAAACGCCTGTTCTTTGAATTAATCCCCGATGGATCAGAAATTTTCCTGGGAGCATCCGTAACCCTTGAGTCGCTGGGCATTCGGGACGAAGTTGATAAATCGGGGCGCTTCGACGCGCTGCGTCCCAAGATGTTCGCCATGAACCGCCAAACGCAGGGCAACGAAATCCGCAAGCTGGGTGCCAGCCCCGATTTCGCCGCCGGAAGCGTGCAGGCCGTCAGCGAGGACGGACATGTGCTGATCGCGTCGAACACCGGCAGCCAGGTTGGGCCGTACGCATCCGGCGCAGGCAAAGTCATTTGGGTTGTCGGCGCGCAGAAAATCGTCAAAGATGTGGCCGAAGGGTTGCGTCGCATCGAAGAGTATTGCGTTCCGCGCGAGGACGTACACATGCAGGAACTTTACAAAATGAACACATCGCTCAGTAAAGTATTGATCGTCAACAAAGAACCCCGTCCGGGACGAGCTACAATGATCATTGTCAAAGAAGAGTTGGGCTTCTAAAGGAGAGCAACGATGACCAATACAAATTCACCCGTCCAACTTCGCCGACTCTTGTGGGTTGGCCCGCTGGCAATCCTGGCGTCCGTGATCGGCGTGTTGATTGTGCGCATCATCGCAGTCGCCGTCTTGCAACCAAATCCTCAGCCCATGAGTCTCGGCTGGGGCGCGCCGATCATGTTTACGGTTGTACTCGTTGCCGGGGCAGTGCTGGTCTTTGCGCTGGTGGCGCGTTTTGCCAGGAACCCCATCCGCACCTACCAGATCATTGCGTTTATAGTCTTGCTGTTCAGCTTCCTGCCGGATGTGGCTTATGCTCAATCGTCCATGCCGGGCGCAAGTTGGCCGGTCGCCATTGCCCTCATCATAATGCACGTCGTCGCCTGGGCTACATGTGTTCTAATGTTGGTGAAGTTAAGTGCTGCGGAAAATAAGTAGTAGTGGTTCGACTTTCAACAGGAGATTAAAATGACAACCGAAAAACAAGCTACCGTTTTCAATCCAGATGCAGGGCAAGCGCCAACAGGCGCGGTCTGCATCCCAAACATCAGCACGGAAGAAAGACTCAAACGGCTCAGGTTTGGCGTGATCGCATTTGCCGTCGCCATCGCCATTTTAGTGGTACTGATGGTTACCGGCGTAAGCTCCTGGTGGCGGCTGTTGCTGTTCCTGCCGTTTGCGGGTGCGGGCACGGGTTTCTTCCAATGGCGCGATAAAACCTGCGTGGGTCTGTCTGCGCGCCAGTCGCGCAAACTGGGCGACCAAATGGAAAAGATCGAAGACCCAGCCGAGTTGGCCCAGGTGCGCTGGCAGGCCAACCGGGTGCAGGTCAAAGCATTCGCAGCCGCAGTTGCCTTGACGCTGATTGCGCTGCTGCTGCCATAACAACGTTTACGCAAACACAGACTCAACCACCCAAAGGAGAAACTTCAATGTCCAACACATCCATGCAAGCAATCCGTTTTCATGACTACGGTGGGCCGGAAGTGCTCACGCTCGACGAAACGCCGCGCCATCAGCCGGGGGCCGGTCAGGTTTTGGTGAAAATCCTGGCGGCGGGCGTTAATCCCATCGATTGGAAAATCCGCGCAGGATATATGAAAGCATTCATGCCTGTGCCGCTGCCATTCACCCCGGGTTTGGACGGCGCGGGCGTCATCGAATCGGTAGGCCCCGACGTGACCACCTTCAAGCCTGGCGAAGCGGTTTATGGCATTTTTTCGGGCGCGTACGCCGAATATGCGCTGGCCGCTGCCGGCGACATCCAGATCAAACCGGCGAGCTTGAGCTTTGAGCAGGCTGCCACAGTCGGGGTGGGCGCGCTGACGGCCTGGGGCGCTGTCATCGAAACCGCCAATGTGCAGGCCGGGCAGCGTGTGCTGGTGCATGGCGCGGCCGGTGGGGTCGGGGTGTACGCCGTACAGCTTGCCCGCTGGAAAGGCGCGCACGTCATTGGCGTGGCCTCTGCCGGTAATTTGGATTTCGTGCGCTCATTGGGCGCGGAGACGGCCCTGGACTACAAAGCTGCGCCGTTTGAAACGCTGGTTCACGACCTCGATGCCGTCATCGACACGGTTGGCGGCGACGACCTGGCCGGGCGCTCCTTCAAAGTGTTGCGCGCAGACGGCGTCTACGTTACGGTGGCGGGGCGTCTGGCCCCGGATGCAGGCAAGGCCGAAGGCGTGCGCGCCCTGGGAGCCGGGCGCGCCGCTTCCAGCAATCTTGCCCGGATCACGGAACTGCTCGACGCCGGGAAACTCACAGCATTTGCCGGGACCGTCTTCCCACTGGCGCAGGCGCGTCAGGCGCAGGAATTGAGCCAGACCGGTCATGGCCGCGGACGGATTATTCTGAAAGTGGGTTAACCGGGAACAAGAATTTACGACGAACGCGGGCGAGACGCCCGCGTTTTTTTATGGGTGGATGGAAAAAGATTTCCCCGCGCAATAGACTTTGATTTCGTTGTCGTTGTAAACCGTTGCCGCTCCCTGGCCGAACACAGACCAATTCTCCCTGTAGCCGTCATCCAAAAGCCCGGTGCGTTCGTCCAGCCCGATCAGGGTCACACCCGGCGGCTTCGACGAAAGACAAGCCGCCCATTTTTTCCCGTAGGTATTGTGGTGTGGCAGCACGAGCGCATGATGGACGAGGCCCAGCCCTTCGAACACCCGACAGGAATCCGGTTCGTAATAGTACTGGCACAAGACCATCGCCCCGGCGCTGCTCCCGGCGATCACAGCCCCGCGCTGGTAAGCCTCCAGCGCCGCCTGCCAGGCCAGACTGCCTTTTAAGGTTTTCCCAAGATAATCGGGAAACCCGCCCAACAGGTAAATGAGTTTTGCCCCGCGCAGGGCTTCGGCGATGGCCGGACTATTGGCGCTGGCCTTGTCGATCAACCTCACCGACGCAACATCCCTCGCCCCCAGACTCTGGAACCATTCCACGCCATTCCTGCCCGCGCGCGCGTGGTTCCCATCCGGCGCGGCGGCGGTTGGGATGATACGGATCGGCGCGTCCACGCCGCCGGCCAGTTCGATTGCTTTTTGGTCAGGCTCGGCCATCCGTCCGCCGAATTCCGCGCCGCCCTCCAGTAGCAAGTATCCCATTTTTATGCCTCCACGCGCACTTCGACAATACGGTCGAGTCGGAAGGTGCGTTCATCCTCGCGCAGGTGACAGTAGGCGCGCAGGTAGATGTAATCTTGCAGGCCGATGACCTGGATAGGTGTGATCCAGCGCCGGGTTTGCTCGCCGTCCTTGTCGATGTAGGTGATCTCGATGCGTTTTCCGCTGTAGATGGCCTCGCCCAGTTCGGTGGGGAGTTGGATGCCGTCATTGGGCCAGGCCGGGGAGTTGTAGATGCCGATGAAATCGTCGAGCAGCTTTCCGGTGGGTTTGAGCGCCTCCATCATGCCGAAGAAGATGGCTTTGTCGGTCAGCGCATCGGCCAGGGCGCGGTGCGCGTCCGGGTTCTGGATATTAAATTCGGCGGCGATGTTGACCAGGCTGTACGAGGCAAAGTCGAAGTGTTCGCGCGCCATGAAAAGCGTATCGATCAGGTTTGGGATCTGGATTTCGCGTCCCAGGCGGCGGAATTCGCTGTCGAGGAATTGCATGTCGAACTGGGCGTTGTGGCAGACCACCACCGCATCGTGCAGATACGCCTCCACTGCGGCGGCGATGGAGGCAAAGACCGGCGCGCTGCGCAGGTCGGCGTCGGTCAGGCCGTTGGTGCTGGCGGCTGCCGGGGAGAGTGGGCATTCGGGGTTGATGCGCTGCTGGTAGGTGGCTTTGATGCGCCGCCCATGCGTCAGGACGATGCCCACTTCGCAGATGTGGTCGCCAAACCAGGGTGAAAGCCCGGTGGTCTCCAGGTCGAGAAAAGCAAAACGGCAATTGGTAAGATCGAACATGGTTGCGCTTTAAAGCCTTTTGTTTTTGGGGGTCAAGGAACTCTTCAAAAAAATGGTAACTACCAGCCATCAAGCAATAGAACGCGGATTTTCGCGGGTGGGGCGGATTTTCGCGGATTTTTTAATTCTTTATCCGCCCTAACCCGAACAAGCCGGAAAAGAAAAACCTTTAACCACGAAGACACAAAGCCGCGAAGTTTTGTCGTAAAAAGCTCTTTAATCTTTGTGGCTTTGTGACTTGGTGGTTGATTTTCCCGACAGAAACGGGAGAGCCTTTATTGTTTAACGGTCGGGGTAATGGTTGGCGTGCGCGTCAGGGTCTCTGTTGGGGTGAGGGTGGGCGTCTTCTGGAAGCGCGGCGTAACCGTCGACGTGGGGGTGGGGATCATGGTGGGCGTTTGCGCGCCGTTGACGGTGTAAACAAGGTCAACGACCTGGCCGAAATTGCCCATCAGGCCCAGGTCGCGCTGGTTGAAACGGATCTGGATTCCCGATCCGGAGCCGGTCAACACTTCGATGCTTTTTACGCCGTCGAAGGTTTGCGCGAAGCCCGGCACAACGCGCCCCTCCTGTTTGACAACGCCATCTACCGTAACGCGGACAAAAGTGCGCTCCAGCACGCTGATGGTTACCTGTAAGTCCGCATTGGCAGCGTCAGAAGAGAGCGTCTCGGTTGGAGTCAGGGTGTCAACGTTCTCTACAATGGAGTTGACTTGAACGTCGGTGGGCAGGGCCTCGGTCATGGACTGTGTGGCAGCGGAAGGAGAAGCCAGCAAAACGTCTGAGATCGAAGGGGCTTGCGCGCCAGACGTGCTTTCTCTCGAAAAGATGCGCGCTGCGCCCCATACAGTCAGGATAAACAGCAGCAGGATCATCCCGCCGCCGAAGAGCAAGTCGGGGCTGACGAAGCGCCGCACCCAGAGCGGGAGCGCGATGCGCCGGCGGGACGAGGCCGCTGTGGGCGGCAGGCTAGCCTGCCGTTCCAGACGCTTGGCCTGCAAGGCGTCTGCGAAGCGCAGCAACGTCGCTTCGGTATCCATATCCAGGAAAGTGGAATAGTTGCTTAACATCCCGCGCGCCTGCACCGGCGAGGGCAGTTGGTCGAAGTTCCCGGCTTCGATGATTTCCAGGTAATATTTACGGACGTGCGTGTGACGTTCGATTTCGTCGAGGGTCAGGCTAAGGAGTTCACGCCGCTGGCGCAGCTTGCCCCCGATTTCGACAAAGATGAGCTGCGAGGCGGACGGGGGTCCGGGTTGCTGCGGCTCTTCGCCCCCCGCCGGCTCTGGTTCCGGCTCACGAGGAGCGGGTTCCGGCTCCGGTTGCGGCTGCCGGTCTTCGGTTTCAGGCTGCGGTTCTGACGGTTCGGCGGCGCTCAAAGGTTGCGGCGCGGCTGCGGGTTCCACCTGGTTGGGGGTCGTGAACTCCGCAATAGCCCCAGTCTCATTCCGCTGCCGGCTGATCAAGTCATCGGCGTTCAACCCCAGGAAATCGGCGTAAGAACGTAAAAAGCCGCGCGCCTGGGCCGCCGAGGGCAGGGTCGAAAAATCATCCGTCTCCATGGCTTCGAGATAATGGACGCGGATGCGCGTGGCCTGCACAACCTGTTTCATGCTCAAGCCGCGCGATTCGCGGGCCTGTTTCAGTTGTTGACCGATAGTGGGCATGTCTTTTAAGTGAACATCACCGATGCGTCCCAGGAAGCGGGCAGGATCGGTGATGTGATGGAAATTCTTGGCGGGGGTCAGGCTGCGGGAGCGTCTGGAGCGGTTTCTTCCGGCGCTGCTTCAACCGGAGCTGCTTCAACCGGAGCGGGAGCCTGTTCTTCCACGGCTGGCGCGGATTCTTCCACGACTGCTACGGTTTCTTCTACAACAACGATCTGTTCTTCCACTACGACGACTACCGGTGACGATGCGGCTGCGACGGGAGCCTGCGGCTTGGCAACGGGTATCGGTTCGGTGGGGTTGTTTTCGCCTTCGCGGTAGACAATCACCTTGATATCCGGGATCAAATCCATCGTCAGGCGGATGTGGGCTTTGTGCTCGCCCAGGATGCGCAGCGGCTGCATGTCGATCTGGTTGCGTTTGACTTCCACGCCGGTCTTGGCTTGCAAGGCAGTGGCAACGTCCTGCGTGGTGATCGAGCCGTACATCTTGCCGGTTTCACCGGCTTTGGCGGCGAAAGCCAGCGTCACATCTTTGATGATCTCGGCAATGGCAGCCATTTCGTTATTGATGATTGCGCGCTGCTTGTTGGCTTCTTCGCGGATTTTGCCGGATTGGTTGATAGCGCCGGGGGTCGCCAGCACTGCCAGCCCTTGTGGAAGCAGGAAATTGCGTCCGAAGCCGTCGGCCACACGTTTTACATCCCCCGCGTGACCCAATTTGTAAACATCTTTGATCAGGAGTACTTTCATATTTCAAGCCCTTTCGAGACAGAATGTGGTCTGCGCGACACGCGCATGCGTTCGGTGCAGGCAGAAAAAAGGAGCGAAGGGTACAACGCTCCGGGTCGTTATTCTATCAGAGGCCGGTGGAACCGTCAACAGCCGGAATGCCAGCCCAGCAATTCTCAATGTGAAACCTATCATCCACAGATTACGCCGATTTTCGCAGATTTCTTAAGAAAAATCTGTGCAATCTGCGACATCGTGCCCGTAGGGTAAAATCTGTGGATAAAAAAACCATATTGAGAATTGCTGATGCCAGTTGGAATGTCGGTGAAAACGGTTTGGGTGTGTTTCAATTGAAAGGCGCAGTTACTTCGCAAATCGTATTGCGTGTTGCATCCACTCCGCTGCGCTATGGGATTATATAAACTTTCGAAACGGAATACGGAATACGCAATACGATACCTACTTCACCACAGAATAACAATAACTATCTCGCGGTTCGGCGCTGATGTTCGGGTGAACGATAAAACGGCGTAAAATGCCTTCCCGCTGCATGCCCGCTTTTTCGAGCACGCGCGCAGACGCCGGATTTTCAACGTCGCAAGTGGCCCATACGCGATAAATATTCTCTTGCGCCATGGCCCACTCGACAATGGTTTTTGTCATTTCAGTAGCGTAGCCATTCCCCCAATATTCACGCGCAAGGGCATAGCCCAGGTCGGCGCGGAATGGCTCGATGCGCAGTTCGATCATGCCGATGAGCGCATGGTCTTTTTTACGGATAACGACCCAGGGGAAAAAGGTTTCTCCCTTCCAGCACTGTATACACCGGCGAATAAATGCTTTTGTAACGTGGATGTTTTCGTGGGGCCGCCAAACCAGGTATTTCGTCACTTGCGGGTCTTGGGCATATTCCTGGAAGATGGCATCCGCGTCACCCGGAACAGGCAGCCGCAGAAAGAGCCGGGATGTTTTGATGATTTCAGGAGGTTTTGTCATCGTTTGCGAACCTTGTATTGCGCCGGGCAGGTCTACGGAATGAGCGCCCAGCGTCCATAGGCCACGAATGCGGCAAAGATGAAAAGGATGACGCTGACGAAAATATTGGGCTTTTCGCGGCTCCTGACGTGAAAGAAGATCGAGAGCAGCAGCAGGAAGGCCATGATCCCTGCCGTTACGGATGTGATCCGGTTGGACGCGCCCAGCAGGCCCGGCAGGATCAAGCCCGCCGCGCCGAGCAAGGTGCAGACCGCAATACCGTAAAGCAAGGGTACGGAAGACTTTCCCAGCTTTTGAATGGCGGCCTGCATGGTCGGCATGGAATGGCGCAGGCCGTGCGTAAAAGCAACGCTCGCCAGCTTGATCCCCAGGATGGCCTGGATGATCCATAATGCGATGTCCATCTTCATCTCCATGAGAATTTATTGGGTGTGTTCCAACTGAAGGGCGCAGTTAGTTCGCAAATCGTATTGCGTGTTGTGTATTCCGTCTTGAAGGTTTATATCATCCCGTAGCGCAGCGGAGTGGATGCCACATTCTGCGACGCTTCATCTAAAATGAAACGCACCCCAATTATTTTGCCCGGTACTTGCTTTGCACGAAACCATTCTCATACGCTTTGGTTTCAATATGTTCAAAGCGGGCGTCCCGGTCAAGTTTACCAAACAAGGGAATTCCATCGCCAATCAAAACGGGAATGCGTGTGATGGTCATTTCCCGGATCAGCCCGGCCTTCAAAAAGCCCTGGATGGTTTTTCCGCCGTCGACGTAGCAATGACGCGCGCCGCGTTGGGCCAGTCGCCCGACCACTTCGGCCGGCGCGCCCGACATGATTTCGACGCTGCCCGACAGGTTCTGCGGCACGTTCGGCGATGCGCTGCTGAGCACGACGACTTTTTTGCCCGCGTAAGGCCATGCTTTGAAGGTCAGGGCCAGTTCGTAGGTTTTGCGGCCCACGACCAGCGTATCCACCGAGTCGATAAAGGCTTTGTAGCCGTAATCCTCGCCGGCGTCAGCGCCGGCAGGGTCGGTCAGCCAATCGATGGCGCCATCGCTACGGGCGATGAACCCATCCAGGGAGGTGGCGATGAATACGGAGCATTTGATGTCCATTACAGATTTCCTTGATGCAGTCGAATAGCTTGCATTTATAGCGCAAACGGAACGTCGCCTGGGCACAGGAGAAACCTTTTTACACCCAAGTGTTTCGTTTACAGCGTTTAGTCCAAATGCTCCAAATCGTTCAAATCTTTGAGCCTGCCGCTGGCTTGCTTATTGACTTTCAAATGTTTCAGGCTGATGAGGGGAACTTCAACGTCATCGAGCGTGTCCACAACGCGCTCTGCGTAACACTCTTCAAAACGTACCCCCGAAATCGTTGTCAAGACTTCAATCCTGAACGGTGGAACGCCCATACGGGCAATTTTATTTTCTTGCAGGAACAGTTCGGGGGTTGCGCCTTCCACTTCGAACCCCAAAAACTCGTGGATGGCTTGCGCGACTTTGTGGGCATTCACGGAATTAATCGCAATCCAGATATCGATGTCGGCGGTGGCGCGGGAATAGCCGTGATACCCAACGGCATAACCCCCTACCAGCAGGTATTCAACTTGCTTTGAGTTCAGTAACTTCAAAAACTCTTTGAAATCGGGCGGTAGAAGGCTGATACCCATAGACGACCTGTCGCGTGAGTTCTACGGCTTGCAAACGTTCATAAGGAGTTTTGGAACGCCAATAGGCTTTCTCATCTGACTCATCCAGCAATGATGCAACAGAGAAAGCGGTTCTATCCACCCGAAACATGGCATTTTTGGTATCCATGAGTTTGATTATACTGCGATATTTTCCGAATGTTTTTTTTTGGATTTGCGGCGGAAGGGTGGTTCAATATCCTGCAAAGATTTGCCCAATTTCCTATAAGGAATTCCTATCCATCAACGCCGCGCTTTCATCCCCGATCTTCACCCGTTTAGCAATTGCGCATCGCCCGCACTTAAGATATATTTCTCCCCATGACCCCAAACAAACTGATCCTTGTGACCGGCGCGACCGGCTACGTCGGCGGACGACTGATCCCGCGCCTGCTGGAGGCCGGCTACCGCGTGCGCTGCCTCGTCCGCGACCCGGAGCGCTTGCAGGGGCATCCCTGGCTGAAACAGGTCGAAGTCGTCTGCGGCGACGTGCTGCACCCGGAAACACTTGACCCGGCCATGCAGGGCGTCGACATTGCTTATTACCTGATCCATGGGATGCAGGGCGGCAAGGTTTACGCCGAACGCGACATGAGCGCCGCGCGCAACTTCGTCGTCGCTGCCGACAGCGCCAACCTCGAACGCATCATTTACCTGGGCGAACTGGTGGACGCCAGCGCCCAACTCTCCCCTTACCTGCGTTCCCGCCACGAGACGGGCTACACCCTGCGCCAGGGCCGCGTCCCGGTCACGGAATTCCGCGCGGGCATGATCATCGGCTCCGGCAGCGTCCTGTTTGAAATGCTGCGCTTCCTGACCGAACGCCAGCCCGTGCTGGTCTGCCCGAGTTGGTTCTTCTCGCGCGCCCAGCCGATTGCCATCCGCAACGTGCTCGATTATCTCGTCGCCGCGCTCGAAATGCCCGAAAGCCTCGGCAAGCTGATCGAAATCGGCGGCGCAAACCGGCTGGCCTACGCCGATATGCTGCTGGAGTACGCCAAAGAACGCAACCTGAAACGCATCCTGATCCCCACCCCCATTTACGCGCCGCGCCTTTCGGCCTATTGGGTACACATGATGACCCCCGTCACCTATCACGCCGTCCTGCCGCTGATCGAGGGCCTGAATGCAGATGCCATCGTCCACAACGACATGGCGGACAAACTTTTCCCCGACATCCAACTGCTCGATTTTCAAACCGCCCTGCGCCTGGCCCTGGGACGCGTCGAAACCAACAACGTGGAAACCTCCTGGTCCGACGCGCTCGTCACCAGCGCCGGCGATATCCAGCCATACACCTTCACCATCAACGAAGGCATGTTCATCGAACAGCGCAAGCTCCTGGTGGCCCTGCCCGCCGAAGCTGTTTTTCGCGCCTACACCGGCATCGGCGGCGAACGCGGCTGGCTGTACATGGATTGGGCCTGGCACATCCGCGGCTGGCTGGACAAGCTGGTCGGCGGCGTGGGCCTGCGGCGCGGACGCCGCGACCCCGATGATATCCGCACCGGCGAGTCGCTTGATTTCTGGCGCGTGGAGCAACTTCTTTATCCTGAAGGAGAAAACCGCAAAGGCGTCATGCGTTTGCAAGCCGAAATGAAATCACCCGGCAAAGCCTGGCTCGAATTCCAATCGCTCCCGCAAGAGAACAGCGGGGCAAACGAACAGACCCTGCTCACCACCACCGCGTACTTCGACCCGCATGGCCTGTTTGGGCTTCTATATTGGTACGCCCTGTGGCCCTTCCATAAATTCATTTTCGACGGCCTGACGCGCAAGATTGCCGAGCGCGCCCAGAAAGTCAATAGTGCCCGATAGCATGGCAGCTTGAGCGTTTAAGGCATTCATCTTTCATCCTTCACACTTCATCTTTTAAATGCCAACCATCCTCGTCACCGGAACCAGCGGATACATTGCCAGCCGCCTGATTCCGCGTCTGCTGGAGGCCGGCTACCGCGTGCGCTGCCTGACGCGCCACCCGGAACGCTTGCGCCGGCGCTTATGGTTTTCACAAGTGGAGATGGTTGCCGGGGATGTGGCCCGCCCCGAAACGCTGCCCGGCGCGCTCCAGGGCATCCACGCCGCCTACTACCTCGTCCACAGCATGGCCGCCGGGCGCGGCTACCATGCCCTCGACCTGGAAGCCGCGCGGAACTTTGCGCAGGCCGCCAAAAACGCCGGCGTCGAACACATCATCTACCTGGGCGGCCTGGCCGACGAGCGCCAGCAACTGGCCCTGCACCTGAAATCACGCATCGAAAGCGGCGCGGCCCTGCGCGAGGCGGGCGTGCCGGTCACCGAGTTCCGCGCGGGGGTCATCGTCGGTTCCGGTTCAGCCTCCTTCGAAATGATCCGCTTCATGGCCGAACAATTCCCCCTGATGCTCGGCCCAACCTGGCTGCGCCACAAATCCCAACCCATCGCTGCCCAAAACGTGCTCGATTACCTGATCGCCGCCCTGACCACCCCCGCCTGTCGCGGCCAAATCGTCGAAATTGGCGGCCGGGACGTGATGACCTACGCCGAGACCATGACCCGTTTCGCCGAACTGCGCGGCCTCAAGCGTCCCATGTTGCTGCTGCCGTTTATCCCGGTCTGGTTCATGGCCTTTTTCATCGACAAACTGACGCCAACCCCCGGCGCGTACGCCCTGCCGCTTGTCGAGGGCCTCAAGAACGACAGCCTGGTGCTGGACCACCAAGCCCTGCGCCTGTTCCCCGCCATAAAATTGCTCGATTACGCCGAGGCTGTGCGCCGCAGCCTGGCCGACCTGCATCCCGATAGCGTTGAACGCACCTGGCTTGACCGGGAAAAGGACACGCTCCACATCAAACATGAGGGCATGTTGATCCACTACCGCCGGGTCAGCAGCGCCGCTTCCGCCGCGTCGGTTTTCGCGGCGCTTTGCCGTGCAAATGCCAAAGGCGCAATCCCAAACTTTTACCGCGTCGAAATCATCCGGGAAAACTTCCTGCGTCTGCGCGCCGAACCGCCGCACGCAGCCCCCGGCCAGGGCTGGGTGGAATGGCAAATCACGCCGCGCGAAACCGGCTGTATCCTTGAGCAGACGACCTTCTTCGCGCCCAAAGGTTTGCCGGGGTTCGTGTATGGGGGCTTGCTGCACCTTTCCCAGCGCGCCATGTTCGAGCGGCTGGCAAAGATGTTGATCTAACCGAGGGAAAATCGGTTTTAACGAGTGGGATATGTTCGGGTGGTAAAATACGGTGCAATACTGAAAAGTAAATTCCTCAACGCAGCCACTCGCATCAAATGGTTTGTATGAAGGAGCAAGTTCCGATGAAAGAAACACTCACATTTACAAATGCCAGTTTGGGGCCAATTAAAGCAAATAAAGAAGCTCCGGTTGAAATCGATGTGCGCCCCCTTACTGTTTTCATCGGCGTTCAAGGGAGCGGCAAATCTTTGGCAAGCCAACTGCTTTATTTCTTGCGAAATGCCCCTTACCTTATTTCTCAATATGCCAATGAGCTGAAAGATCCAACAGAAGTAACCAGAAAAGTGGTGGACGGGCTGCGATCTGGTAGATTGACAGGAAGAGATTTGTCCACATTCGTTTCCGCCGGTACGGCTCAGATTCACTATACCCAGGAAAACGGAAAAGGGTCAAGTAAAGCTCTTAAGCGAAGCATCTCCATCAACAGCAGTATGCATACAATTGCGCCGATCAAGAATTTCGGCAAAGAGATTGATAGTATCCTGGCCAAACGTTATGAAAATCCTTCCGGACAGATTCCATCCAACGCAATGTTTATACCGGCGGAACGCACATTCTTTTCCCGGTTTTTGAATTCCGAATTGCGCTTATTTAGCAGCGATGCTTTACCATTCACCATGCTCGAATTTTCAAACATCTTGACGCGCGGACGAGAGATGTACGTGGAGTGGCAGAAAAACAAAGCCGAAACGCCAAAAGAAGTGACTGATATTGATGAAATTGTTGGAAATGCGCTACGGGGCCAAATTCGCTATGAGAAAGCCGGACCATATTCTGGTACCTGGCAATGGCTTCCGCAAGGTGGCGACCGCCCCATCCAAATTGAAATGGCTTCGTCGGGGCAAATGGAAGCCTGGCCGTTGATCTTTGCAGCGGAAACTGCTTTTGGCCTTCCCGATAGCGAACGCCCGCAATTTTTGCACATTGAGGAACCCGAAGCCCATCTACACCCTTCGGCGCAAGTGGCAATGGTTCACTTATTGGCTTATCTGGTCAACAAAGGTTTTAGGGTATTGGTTACGACTCATTCTCTCACTGTTCTTTACGCACTCAATAACCTGATGGCGGCTTATCAAATGTTGCCGGACAAGACCTACCCTGATGTACCGGCTGAAAATGTGCGTTTGAACCCTGATGATTTGAGTGCCTATCTCTTTACGGGTGATGGCGTGGAAGAAGTTTCGTATCCAATGGATGGGTTACGTCAGATTGAAGAGGGGCGTTTGGGCGAAGTTTTGGGCGATTTGCAGGTTGGTTTCAACCGCATATTAGCGTATGCAACTTACGAAGGAAACGAGAAAGATGCCAGCCATTCAGCCTAATTCAGAGATAAACTGCTTTTGTGAACCTGGGCCGGGAACTGGTAAATTTACAGATTATTGCAAAATCTTGAGCCCGGGACAAGAAGTTATTTTGTGTGAGCTGAATATTCAGCGGCCTAAACTGCCTTATCACATTTCACTTGTTGCTGATGGGCAAGACCCTCTCATGGTATTGGCTCTGGAAAAATATGTAGATGATACTCATGGGGTAGGGCGCAAAACTGACTTTTTGATTGCCGGGCAAAACCCATGTAAACAAAGGGCCGAAGTAATGGTGGTATTTTTGGAGATGCGCGATGAATTAACCAGCAAATCCCAATGGTATAGAACAGCACAAAAACCAGGCAGCGATGAAGTAAAAGAAACCGGCAAGCTACCCCAATGTAAAGAAGCGATCAATTTGCTCTGCAAAAACGGGGATAATTACCGAGGGTTGCATGGAGATGGTGTCATTCAGCGCTTCCTGAGTCAGGTTAATCGCCCATTTGAACGCCATCAGATTGCCGCCGCAGTGATTCCTGTTCTATTTTCTAAGTCGCGTGGTCGGGATAGTTATCGAGGATACATTGGGGACAAGCCAACGCTAATCATTGCACTTCCAGATAGTTTATTCAAGAAATCTGTGACTTGGAAACAGTTGTTGCGGGCAATGGGGCTGGTAAATTGTTGAATGCTGACAAAGCGACTGAGTGATGGTTCTGGCAGTTGTGAGCAGAATATTGTTATTGCGCAAATAAACTGATAAGCAAACCTGAACACGTAACTCATTTACGGTTACCACCCACTCACCCCATTCCCAACCAGGCCAACCCCATGCCCACCCTCACCCTCAAACCCGGACGTGAAAAATCGCTGCTGCGCCGCCATCCCTGGGTCTTCTCCGGCGCAGTCGAACGCGCCGAAGGCAACCCAGGCTCCGGCGAAACCATCGAGGTGCTGGACGCCAAAGGCCATTTCGTGGCCCGCGCCGCCTACAGCCCTTCTTCTCAAATCCGGGCGCGCGTCTGGAGCTTTGACCCGTCCGAGCAGG
>JBARBA010000271.1:0-5057 GCA_049792555.1 Anaerolineales bacterium | reverse complement strand
TGAGAATGGGCTTTCCCGTGTCCAGACACTCTCTTTTGTGCATCTTTTGCCAAAATCTCAGCCAATAACTGCTCCGTTTGGCTGTTCCCGTCGGTAATGTACTTATTCCTCCGACAAACTGCTAGAGAGTTGATAACCAATGATGCGCACGCGGATGAAATTGACAATGTGATACTGTGTATTGGCCCCGCTTCCGGTGGCTGTGTCCCAGACCGGCAGGTTAATATCGGTTGTTTCAAGCTGGGCCAAAACCTGCTGTGCTACCGGATCGTTAGAGACGCCTGCCACCCCGGAGACCCAATCGCCGACCGAGAGTGTATGGTCGAAAAAATTATTGGGGTTGGCGTAGTTGGAACTGTTGCCGGGCGGCGTCAGGCTGGTTGCCAGGGTCGGGGCGCTCTCGTCGCCGGCCCAACTTAGCCAGCCGAAGTTACCGGGTTGCGAGCCGTTGTATAGATTGTTCAGGTCGTCCCCGATCGAGAGTCCCTGCAGCGATTGCGCCGAAACCGCAATTGGATGGAACGAGCAGGCGTTTGCTTCGGGGGTGCTTGTAGAGTTTACTGCGGCAGTAAAAGCTGGCGTCGAGCCGTGGTTGGCCGAAGCAGCCAGCGCCGGACCGGTCGACTGGAATAAAAGGATGAAAATGAAAAGTAGTCGTGCAGCATGAGCGAGTGATTTGTTGTGAAACATGGTTTCTCCTTGGGTTGATAAAAATAAAAGGTTTCCCGGTTTGCCCGTCAGTAACGAGCATGTCAAGGTTTTATATGAAAGCGAAGAATTGCAATCTCCCTCAAAAAGAATTTAAGGGTAAATGTACTATGCCCAGATTGTGCGGTCAGTATAATTGAGAATTAAAAGGGGTACCCCCCGTAGTGCGGCAAGGAACTGCAGTTTTCCTCCGGCGGTTGGCTGAATTATATCGGGAATACCGCGCAGAATAGCGTAGATATACTGGGCGCGGGCATAAACTGCGGTTTTCTTTCTTTTACAAACGCTGAAATCACCCACTATATTTGCCAATGCGTAAGTCGGATTGGCAATCCGACCTACCGCCACGGGATAGTTTGATTTTCTTAAAAGCGCAATTTGTGCCCGTTGGCAGCATATAAGGTCAAAAACACATTGCTTTGCCTCCCCCCTTTTTTTTCAGGCTGTTTGCGCCTGCGGGGCCAGGCGGGCCAACTCTGCGCGATATTTTTGGATGTAGGGAGCGTCGCCATCGCCCTGGCCGAGTTTGCGCAATTGCTCTTTCTTGTGGGCCAGTTCTGCGCAGGTCTGGTAGAACCGGGAGGTTGCCAGATAGCGACCGCTTAACAGGCCCGTCAGGCGCGCAAAGCTCTGCGACCAGGCCGAACAGGCGGTGCGGTATTGCGCTGCGCTGATGGTGCCCAACTCCACTTCCTCGCGCAGGTGGTTGACCAGGTTGCGTTGTTCCATCCAAATAGCCCATAGGATCACGCCAAACATGAACAGCACCCCGCTCCAATCCAGGAACAGGCCGATGAAACAAGTCCATCCCTCGGCGAAAGCCGCCAGCGTGTTGTGGAGCGAATGGGCCAGCATGGCGAGGCCCAGGCCGGTCAGCGGCGCAAAGATTCTGACCAGTATCGAGCGGTTCAGGCGCGCCGTCGCCAGGCCGATGCCTGTAAATGAAGTGTAAAACGGATGCTGCCAGCCAACGATCACCACCCGCAGGAAGGTCAACTGCAACAGGCCGGCCCAGCCGTTAGCCTCGAATCCGCGCCAGATGTAGATGGAATTCTCGGTGGCGGCGAAGCCCAGCGCCGTGACCCCGGCGTAGATGATACCATCCAGGATTGAGTCGAATTCGCGGTAGAAAAACAGGAAGACCAGCAGCACGGCCAGCCCTTTTAATCCCTCCTCGACGAGCGGCGCGCTGATCGAACCCATTATCAGGTCGCTGACGCTCTCCGACCCCGTCATTATATAAACTGCCACGCCAAAACCTGTGTTGAGGATATATGCCCCGCCTGCCGCAACGACCATGCCCCATACGAACACTGCCCCAAGCAGCAGGATTGGCTCCTTTTCGTAACGGTCGAGCCAGTATAAGATGAAAGCAAAGAAAAACATCGGCGCGAAGCCGAAGAACAGGGTGGCGATGATGGCCATGGTATCCTCCCGGTGTTGCGGGTTTTGCCGGAATAATGTATCCGGCAATCGTTCCATTGTAGTGATTTTTTCGGGAAAAGCAAGTGCAAATTTTGCCGGATTTGGCAAAAGATTCTCTACCGGACAAAATTTAAAACCTTCACCACAAAGTCACGAAGTTTTGCGGTAAAAAGCCCTTTAGTTTTTTTGTGACTTTGTGCATCGTGGTAGAAAACACACTTTGGACTCATCGAAGGAAAATCTGCCCGGTAGCAAAGCAAAAGACAGAAATGTTTCAGCCTGCAATGCTGCCGCAGTAACCCTGTAATGGGCGAACCTTGAATTCATTGCGTTAATTCCTTGATTGAATTTTCGCTTAATGCTAAACTGTTAAGGAAGTTTCATTCCACAGGACCCTTTCATTATGGCCGAAAAAATTCTGATTATTGATGACGATCTCGACACCCTCCGCCTGGTGGGTTTGATGCTGCAAAAACAGGGCTACCAGATTGCCGCCGCCGGAGCCGGGCAGCAAGGCCTGGACCTGGCTTTCAGCGATACCCCCGACCTGATCCTGTTGGATGTGATGATGCCGCAGATGGACGGCTACGAAGTGGCCCGCCGTCTGCGCGCCAACGCCAAGACGGCCAGCGTGCCGATTTTGATGTTTAGCGCCAAAAGCCAGCTTGACGACAAGGTGACCGGGTTCGAGGCCGGGGCCGACGATTACCTGACCAAGCCCACGCATCCCACCGAGCTTCAGGCGCACGTCAAGGCTTTGCTGGCGCGCTCCAATAAGGGCAAAACCGGCAGTCTTGTGGCAGGGCCGTCTTTTGGGCAACCCGCTTACATTATTGGGGTCGTCGCCGCTCGCGGCGGGTTGGGCGTGACCACCGTGGCCCTGAACCTGGCTGCCATGTTGCGCAAGAAAACCAACGGCGATACCATCCTGGCGGAGTTTCGCCCGGGGCAGGGGACGCTTGCGCCCGATTTGCACCTGTCGAAAGAAAATGGGTTGAACGAGTTATTGAATATGCCCGCCAATGACATTACCGGCCAGTTGGTGCGTGACCGTCTTGCGCAACACGCCTCCGGCGTCGAATTCCTGGTGGCTTCTCCCCAGCCGCGTGATGGCGTCATGATCAACAATGTCCAGCAGTTCGAAGTCATTTTGGGCCGCTTGAGCTTGATGGCGCGCTTTCTGATTGTGGACCTGGGCGTGGGCATTACCCCGCTGACTCAGAAAATTCTCCCCCGGATGAGTGAAATTTTGGTGGTGACCGAGCCTTTCGAGAATCCGCTGCGGCATTCGCGCGCCCTGCTCGATGACCTGTTGGGTTTGCAGATCGATAAAATGCGTTTGCGGATCGCCGTGAATTACCGCCAGCGCTCCGAGGCGCAACTTTCTGTGCCGCAGGTGCAGGAACGCATCAAATATGCGATTGAAGTTACCTTTACCCCTGCGCCTGAACTGCTGCTGCAGGCCATCCGCTTGCAAACGGCTGCCGTGCTTGTCCAGATGGACAGCCTGACCGTCCAGCAATATTTGGCCCTGGCGGGCAAGGTCGAAGCCCGCGCTCCGAAACCGGCCGTGAAGTGAGATTTGCGTTGGGCGGGTTTCCAACCCTACCACCGTTGGGCGCGGGTCTCCCGACCTTTGTTGGGCGTGGGTCTCCCGACCTTTGTTGGGCGTGGGTCTCCCGACCCCGCCCCCCTGAACTATTGGATGGGTGCAGCATGATTGAATCGACTCAAAAACGACTGGAAGGCTACCGCCGGCTGATCGAAATCTCGCGCGATCTGGCTTCGACCCTTGAGCTTGACCCCCTTTTGACGCGCATTGTCGAGGCTGCCAGGGATATTACCGACGCGCAGGCCGCCTCGATCCTGCTCTACGATCAGGCCGGACGCCAACTCTACTTCCAGGTGGCCACCAATATGGACCCGATGATGCGCGGTCTGGCCGTGCCGATGGACAGCATTGCCGGCTGGATCGTGACCAACCGCAAGGCGGTGCGCAGCGGTGATGTCCACCAAGACAAGCGCTATTTCAAGAACGTTTCCCAAACCCTCAGCTTCGAGACGCGCTCGCTGATGGGTATTCCGTTGATCACCAAAGAAAAAGTCATCGGCGTGCTCGAGACGCTCAACAAGACCGGCGGCGATTTCAGCGAAACGGACGAGGATATGCTCACCGTGCTGGGGGCGCAGGCGGCCGTGGCCATTGAAAACACGCGCTTGTTCCAACAATCCGACCTGATCGCCGAGTTTGTCCACGAGTTGCGCACGCCGCTCTCCTCGCTCAGCACGGCCACCTACCTGCTGACCCGCCCGGAGATTTCGCGCGAGCAGGCCGATCAGATCATCAAGAACATCCACAACGAAACCCTGCGCCTGAACACGCTGGCCTCCACGTTCCTTGACCTTTCGCGGCTCGAATCGGGGCGCGTGCAATACCAAAAGTCGTCTTTCTCGCTCCAGCCGCTGGTCGAAGATTGCAAATCCATCCTGCAGAGCAAAGCCGACGAGAACCACATCGGCATCGAGATCGACCTGCCTGCCGACATGCCTGTGGTGGTGGCCGACCGCGACAAGATCAAGCAGGTGTTGCTCAACCTGTTGAGCAACGCCATCAAATACAACCGGCCCAACGGCAAGGTGACGGTCTGCGGTGGGCGGGACGAGCGCGAGTGGCAATTTTCCGTGACGGATACCGGGCTGGGCATCCCCGAAGAGTCGATCCCCAACCTGTTTACCAAGTTTTACCGCGTGCGCGGCACCGAGAACTACGCCATCGGCACCGGCCTGGGACTTTCGATCTGCAAGCAAATTGTGCATGGTCACGGCGGGCGGGTCGAGGTCAGGAGCAAGATGGGGGTGGGCACGACGTTTACGGCGATAATTCCGAATAAGTAGGGGCGGGTCTTCTTTGCAGGTCAGACACC
>JBARBA010000270.1:0-8715 GCA_049792555.1 Anaerolineales bacterium | reverse complement strand
GATTTCACGGACGAACACGGAAAAGCACGGCTTTTTTTAGGGTTTTTCCGTGTTTCCCGTGTATTCCGTGTCCAGCATTGAGAATCCCAGAGATCCCGGAAAATCCCAATGAGCCGCAGTGCAATTTATGATAAAATGCGACGAACACCTGAACACCTATTCAATCGTTCACTACGCCTATGACCTCACCTATTCTTGACGAACATACCGCTGTCCATGTGGCAGAACTCTTTCGCGCCTTTAGCGACACCAGCCGGGTGCGCATCCTTTCGGCCATCATCGAAAAGGAAGTCAATATTTCGACGCTTTCCGAAATGGTGGGCGTGACCGAATCGGCCGTATCGCACCACATGCGCGGGCTGCGGCAAATGCGCATCGTCCGGGCGCGCCGCGAAGGCAAGGAAGTCTATTACAGCGTCGTCGATCCGCATATCGTTGCGCTGTTCCAGCAGGGAGTCAGGCATGTGCAGGAATAACGTCCTGCTGCTCTTGACCCTGGCCTGCCTCGTGATCGGCGTGCTGGCAGCGCTGGTTCCATTTTCCGACATGGATCACGACGGCTTGGCGGATTCATTCATCACGAATGGATTCGTCCTGGTCCCCGCGCTTTGCTCCGTTACCGGGTTATGCCTCCTGCTGACCGGACTCCTTTCAGCCTGCCTCGCCGCGCCCCGCTTTTTCTCCACCCTGTTACTTCCCCCGCCCATCCTCAACTAAATATCCCTGCCCTTGCCCCGGCATTTTGCTTGCCGCAGGGGGACTGATTCTGCGTACCTAAAAATAAAGGCTCTTTGGGAATCTCTGTGATCCACCCCAACCCGTATGTCGGGACGCAACGCAGTCCCGACATACGGGTTGGCCCCCAGATAGGGATACCATGCTAATTTCCAGAGAGCAAAAAAAACGGATAGGAGAAACCGAATTCCATGGATATCAAACTCGAAGAAAACCTTCTCGAAGGTCTCACCGAAGAGCAAGCCCGCGAAAACCTGGCAATCGATGGATACAACGAACTGCCCGGCACGAAGAAGCGCAGCTTCTGGCTCATTTTGTTCGAAGTCGTCCGCGAACCGATGTTCCTGATGCTGATCGCCTGCGGATTGCTCTACCTCTTCCTGGGCGACCAACAGGAAGCCTTTATGTTGATGGGTTTTGTGGTGGTGGTCATCGGCATCACCTTTTACCAGGAACAGAAAACCGAGCGCGCGCTGGAAGCCCTGCGCGACTTGTCCAGCCCGCGCGCGCTGGTGATCCGCGATGGCAGGCAGCAGCGCATCGCCGGGCGCGAAGTCGTCCGCGATGACATCGTGCTGCTCGCCGAAGGCGACCGGGTGCCGGCGGACGCGGTTTTGTTGACGGGGTCCAATCTCAGCGTGGACGAATCGCTATTAACCGGCGAATCGGTCCCGGTCCGCAAAAAGTCGTGGGACGGACGCCAGGAAATGGGCCGCCCCGGCGGCGACGACCAGCCGTTCGTCTATTCCGGCTCGATGGTGGTCAAAGGCCAGGGCGTGACGCAGGTGCGGGCCACCGGCATGCGCACCGAGATCGGAAAAATCGGCAGGGCGCTCCAGGTTTTGGAGCCGGAAGATACCAATCTCCAGCAGCAGACCGGCATCATTGTGCGCAACTTTGCCATCATTGGGGTGGCCATGTGCGCCATCGTGGTGATCGTTTTTGGGCTGACGCGCGGCGACTGGCTGCACGGCGTTTTGGCGGGCCTGACGCTGGCAATGGCCACCCTGCCCGAGGAATTCCCGGTGGTGCTGACGATTTTCCTGGCGCTGGGGGCCTGGCGCATTTCGCAGCATCACGTGCTCACCCGGCGCGTCCCGGCGGTGGAAATGCTCGGCGCGGCCACCGTGCTCTGCACCGACAAGACCGGCACGCTGACCCAGAACCGCATGACCGTAACGCACCTGATGATGGGCGATGAACTTTTGCAAGTGGAATTGCAGCAGCACATCATCCCGGAGTCGTTCCACGAACTGGTGGAGTTTGGCATCCTGGCGACGCCGGTGGACCCGTTCGACCCGATGGAAAAAGCCATCAAGGAACTGGGCGGGCGCACCCTGGTCAATACCGAACACCTGCACGCCGAATGGAACCTGGTGCGCGAATACCCGCTTTCCGAAAAGCTGCTGGCAATGTCCGACGTCTGGCGCTCCACCAGCCGCAATGCGTTTGTGATTGCCGCCAAGGGCGCGCCCGAAGCCATTGCCGACCTATGCCATCTCGAAACGGCCAAGATGGACGTGTTGCGCGGCCAGATCAACCACATGGCGAACCAGGGTTTGCGTGTGCTCGGCGTAGCCAAAGCCGAATTCATCCCGGTGGATTTGCCCGCCGAACAGCACGATTTTGAATTCAGGTTTATCGGCTTGCTTGGGTTGGCGGACCCCATCCGCCCCGAAGTGCCGGGCGCGGTGAAAGAGTGTTACGACGCCGGCATCCGCGTCATTATGATTACCGGCGATTATCCCGGCACGGCGCGCAACATCGCCGGCCAGATTGGGTTGAAGCCGCTGGACGAAATCATTACCGGTGCAGAACTGGACGCGATGAGCGATGATGAATTGCGTGAACGCATCAAGACGGCATGCATCTTTGCCCGCGCCGTGCCGGAACAGAAACTGCGCATCGTCGGCGCGCTGAAAGCCAACGGCGAAGTGGTGGCCATGACCGGCGACGGCGTCAACGACGCCCCGGCGCTCAAAGCGGCGCACATCGGCATCGCCATGGGCGGGCGCGGCACGGATGTGGCGCGCGAATCGGCCGCGCTGGTGTTGGTGGACGATAATTTTGCGTCCATCGTTGCCGCCGTGCGCATGGGACGCCGTATTTTCGACAATCTCAAGAAGGCCATGTCCTTTATTTTCTCGGTGCATATCCCCATCGCAGGCATGTCGCTCATCCCGGTCTTTCTCGGCTGGCCGCTGGCGCTGCTGCCCGTGCATGTGCTCTTCCTGGAACTGATCATCGACCCATCCTGTTCGGTGGTCTTTGAAATGGAAAAGGATGAACCCGATATCATGCAGCGCCCGCCGCGCAAATTGGACGCGCCGCTCTTTGGCCGTTCGATGATCCTTTCAGGGTTGATCCAGGGGTTGGGCATCCTGGCGGTGGTGGCAAGCGTTTACACTTTTGGGTGGTTGAGCGGGCAGGGCGAAGGCGCAGCGCGTATGTACGCCTTTGTATTGCTGGTCATCGGCAACCTCGGCCTGATCTTTTCCAACCGTTCGCGCACCTTGTCCATCCTCCAATCCTTGCGCATCCCCAACAAGTCGCTGTGGTGGATCACCGGTGGCGCGTTGTTTTTCCTGACGTTGGCGCTGGCCATTCCTCCCCTGCGAACCATATTCCATTTTGCGTCACTCCATCTCTGGGAAGTGGCGCTGCTTGCCCTGGCGGCCTTGGTCAGCATCCTGTTTGCCGAAAGCACCAAACTCAAAGCGCTGCAAAAGCTGATTTATCGGGAAGATGAATAATGAAACGCGCAACGTATTATCTCAATAATCGGTGGTTGAGCGTGCCCTGAGTTCATCGAAGGGCGGTGCCCTGAGCTTGTCGAAGGGTAGGCAGCGATGCTGTCCCGCTTCTCAATACTTGGTGGTTGAGTAGGCGGCGACGCTGTCTCGCCGCCGTATCGAAACCACCTTGTCAGCCGCAGCCGGCCGTATGAAACCGGATGCTTCTCGCGGCGCAGACCGAATTTTATATTTTCGAGCGGGCGGTGCTATAATTTTCTTAACCCAGAACTGTGTTTAGGATATCAGACCGTTCGCACAAAAGGATGGATGCGTACCGCTGATACAAGAGTTAGCCCCACTTATCACCTATTCAATCACAACCGGTTTCGGCTGACATGAGTTTAAGGAAGGTTAAATGCAATTCGTAGCTCGCGGTCCGGACATTCCCGATGCGCTCTTACAGGCACACGAGGATGGTCATGTTGTGTTCTTTTGCGGCGCGGGGATTTCCTATCCGGCTGGCTTGCCAGGCTTCAAGGGACTGGTAGATGACATCTACCGGCGCTTGGGGGCGACTTGCACTCTGATTGAGCAGGATGCCTATGAAAAGGGCAGATACGACGCCACATTGGATTTGCTGGAGCGGAATTATCCGGGACAACGCATTGCCGTTCGCCGAGCGCTGACACAAGCATTGCAACCCAAGTTACGCCGAAAAGGGGCAACCGATACCCACGCAGCCTTGCTCCAATTAGCCCGCAGCCGTGAAGGGACCCTGCGCTTGGTCACCACCAATTTCGACCGTATTTTTGAACATGTGATGAAACGTTCCAGGCAACCGAGTTACGCATATACCGCGCCGATGTTACCCATTCCCAAGAATAGCCGCTGGAATGGGTTAGTTTATTTGCACGGGCTGCTACCGGCCAAAAGCGATGACAGTGCATTGCATCGACTTGTCCTCACCAGCGGCGACTTTGGTCTTGCTTACCTGACCGAACGCTGGGCCGCGCGCTTCGTCAGCGAATTGTTCCGCAACTATATGGTTTGCTTCGTCGGATACAGCATCAGCGATCCCGTCTTACGCTACATGATGGATGCACTCGCGGCTGATCGGATGCTGGGCGAGATTACCCCCAAAGCCTATGCACTAGGCGACTGCGAACCTGGGCGGGAAAACATCACGAAAGTCGAATGGGAAGCCAAGGGTGTGACACCTATTCTCTACGAAGTTCCTGCCGGGAGTCGCGACCATTCAGCGCTGCACAACACCTTGAAGGCTTGGGCGGAAACCTACCGCGATGGGGTTCTCGGCAAAGAACGCATCGTGGTCGATTACGCGTTGGCCCGTCCATCCGCCAGTACTCGTCAGGATGACTTCGTGGGAAGAATGCTCTGGGCCCTGTCCGATGAATCTGGCTTGCCTGCGGAACGTTTTGCGGAATTCAACCCAGCGCCTCCGCTCGAATGGCTAAGAGCGTTCTCGGATGATCACTACCATCACAATGACCTGAGGCGCTTTGGAGTACCGCCACGTGACGAAGCGGACGACAAGTTGCAGTTTAGTCTGATCCGCCGCCCTGCCCCGTATAGGCTGGCGCCATGGATGACACTGGTATCTGGCGGGTCAGCTAGTAGTCAATGGGACGCTGTGATGTTCCATTTGGCACATTGGCTCATGCGGCATCTGAACGACCCTGAGTTGATCATCTGGCTGGCACAGCAAGGGGGGCAAATCCATGACCGCTTGCATTGGCTGATCGAGTACGAGCTGGACCGTTTCGCAAAACTGCAACAGGAGGGCAAGACAAGCGAGCTAGCTGAAATCCGATCTCAAGCGCCTAATGCCGGTCCCGGACCTTTGATGCAAACGCTATGGCGTTTACTTTTGACAGGAAGGGTGAAATCACCGTGGCAAAATATGGATCTCTACCGTTGGAAGAACGGCCTCAAGCGGGATGGGATGACGACCACACTGCGGCTGGAACTGCGTGAGTTGCTATCACCCAAAGTAGTTTTGAAAAAGCCGTTTCGCTGGGGCTCTGAAGCAGATAGTACTCAAGAGCCCATGCGCATCAAGCAATTGGTGGATTGGGAACTTGTACTGGCAACCGATCACGTCCATTTATCCATTCGCGATTTGGCTGATGAACGCTGGCAGATGGTATTGCCGGAACTTTTGGAGGACTTTCAACAATTACTACGCGATGCGCTGGACTTATTGCGAGAGTTAGGTGAGGCCGATGACCACAACGACCGATCATATATGGATTTACCGTCGATTGTCCCTCACTGGCAAAACCGGGGGTTCAGAGACTGGGTGATGCTAATCGAGCTGTTACGAGATGCTTGGCTAGCAACACGATATCGAAGTCCGGCGCGCGCCACTTATATCGCCCAAGGTTGGTTTGAATTGCCATACCCGACCTTTAAGCGTCTGGCGCTGTTTGCCGCCAGCCAGGACAACAGCATCGCTTCAGAGAAGTGGATAGATTGGCTGCTGGTCGAAGATGCTTGGTGGCTGTGGTCCGTTGAGACGCAACGAGAAACCATGCGCCTTATAGTGTTGCAAGGAAGTCACCTCACGCCATCAGCGCAGGACCGCTTGGAAGCCGCAATTTTAGCCGGGCCACCTCGCAAAATGTATCGGGGTGGTATCGAACCCGAACGCTGGCAGGACATAGTGGATCGTTCGGTGTGGCTTCATTTGGCCAAATTGAACACATTAGGCCTCACATTGGGGCCGGACGCAAGAAACCGATGGGTTGCCTTGTCGATAGCCCATCCCCAATGGCAATTGGCCGCAAACGAGTGTGACGAGTTTTCATCCTGGATGAGCGGCACCGGCGACCCAGACTATGAGGAAAGCCGCCATCTCGACATCGCCCCTCGCAAACGGCAGGAGCTCGTCAAATGGCTCAAACAGCCACCACCGGAGCCCCGTCCGTTCTATGAGGATACATGGCGGGACACTTGTCGTGTCCATTTACTAAACAGTTTATGTGCCCTCTACGACCTCGCACAAGAGGGGATATGGCCGAAGAATCGCTGGAAAGTAGCCCTGGAAGCCTGGAGTGATGATAGAGTGATTCTGCGGTCATGGCGATATGCTGCACCGCTGGTGCAAACTATGCCTGCCGATGTTCTACAAGAGATCGTGCATAGCGTCAGTTGGTGGTTGGAGATGGTATCCAAATTAATTGATCGGCACGAAGACATTTTGTTAGATATATGTCGCCGTGTGTTGGAGCTGCCACTTGAATCCAGTACAGGCATCACGCGGAACGACCAGCCGATCGATGAGGCGATCAATCACCCGGTTGGGCATATCACACAGGCTTTGCTCAACTTGTGGTTTAAGCGTAAGCCGAATGACAACGATCAGCTACCCGCCGACGTTGAACCCTTCTTCACACGGCTTTGTGACACCCAAATCGAACGGTTCTGTCACGGCAGGGTGCTGCTGGCTTCACAATTGATCATGCTTTTCCGCGTGGATCGGTCATGGACAGAGACGCACCTGTTGCCACTGTTCGATTGGACAGGCAATCCGACAGAGGCCAGGGCGGCCTGGGATGGATTCCTTTGGTCTCCACGCCTGTACCTGCCATTGCTGATTGCGTTTAAATCGCAGTTTCTTGAAACCGCAGGCCACTACGCAGAGTTGGGCGAGCTCAGCCGCCAATTCGCCGCGTTTTTAACCTATGCAGCGTTGGAACCCCTGGAGGACTACACAGCCGAGGATTTCCGGATCGCCTTTGAAGCGCTACCCCAGGAGGGATTGCAAGAAGCAGCACAGGCGCTCTCGCAAGCCCTCGAAGGAGCAGGTGAGCAGCGAGAAAGCTACTGGAGGAACCATGTCCAACCTTTCTGGCAACACGTGTGGCCCAAGTCTCGCGAGCTTATGTCCAATGGCATCGCCGAATCACTGATTCGGTTGAGCATTGCCGCAGGAACCGAATTCCCACTAGCCCTGACGACCGTACAGTATTGGCTGCGACCGGTCGAGAACCCGCACTACATCGTGTATCTGCTGCGCGAATCCGGCTTGTGTAACCGGTTTCCGGTAGATGCACTTCGTTTACTGAATGCAGTGATCGATGATCAGCCATGGAAGCCTCCTGAATTAGGTCAATGCCTGGATGATATTGTAAAATCTTTTCCTGAATTGCAGCAGGACTCTCGATATCAAAAGCTAGTAACGTATTCACGGCGACATGGTGGTTAATCTTGAATCTCAGACTCTCAGACTTCCGAAGTCTTAAAGACTTCGGAAGTCTGAGACAAGGCAGGGAGTCGCCGGAACAAGCCAGGGAGTCGCCCGGCCTAACGGCCAATCAATGGATTTTGGGGTTATTCAGTTTGAAATTAATAGTAGAATCAACCCATCGAACACATTGGTTTTGAAAGGATTGCATATGGTCGCCTTAAAAGTCTCAGATGATTTGGGCCGAATGATCCAGGATGAAGCCAAAACACGCGGCTTGTCGGTTGAAGAATATCTCGAAACAACGGTTCAGCGGGAAAAAACAATAACCGCTCGACAAAAAATAGAACAAGAACAAAAATGGTGGTTGGGACAGTCTTTAAGCGAACGAGCGCGATATGAAGGGGAATGTGTGGCCGTGCATAATCAAGCGTTGGTCGATCACGATAAGGATAAAGCCAAACTCTATAAGCGCATTCGTTCCCGCTATGGAAATATCCCGGTTTTGATCATGCCTGCCGAAGGGTCGCAGGAAATACGCATATTCAGCCCTCGCGTTTCCCAGATCAGACTTCCGAAGTCGCTTGCCCCGTAAGGGGTTAAGACTTCGGAAGTCTGAGACAAGCGCCAGAAATCGCGCTAAAATATAGAAAGTCTCGTCTGTCCCGCCGCTGACCGCCAAAACATCAGCCCGACGAGAAAAATAAGGCTGCGACGGAAAAAACAAGACCGCGACGAGAAAAATAAGGCTGCGACGGAAAAAATAAGGCCGCGACGAGAAAAATAAGGCCGCGACGAGAAAAATAAGGCCGCGACGAGAAAAATAAGGCCGCGACGAGAAAAATAAGGCTGCGACGGAAAAAATAAGGCTCCAACCGTAGCAATCACCCATCCTGCCGTTATACAATGCGCAGAAAACCACCGCCAAAAACGCCGTCCAGGCCACCGCCGACCGCGACGCGGCGGTCAAAGCCTTGCAGCAATGGGCCAAACAATTCAAGGGCATCGCCTCCGTCGCCTTGCGCGCCCAACCCATCC
>JBARBA010000269.1:0-4390 GCA_049792555.1 Anaerolineales bacterium | reverse complement strand
TTGGGGCTCGTATTTGCGGACGGGATATGGGTATGCGCCGGGATCTGGTTGGCGGTCAACGTCACAGTCTCTACGCCGGCCTTCGCGCCCATAGGGTACGCAGGGCTTGTATGAAGCGGGATGCGGCTCTGCAAGTTCGGCAGGGCGAAGTTGGTTACACCGTCGCCCCCATACGTGGTGCCGATCAAACTGTACAAAGGGCTGTATTGTGAAATGGGCAGCAGATCTCCGTTGCATAATGCCCAATTCACCGGCGCGTAGTTGCCCCCAAACATTCTAATTTCACCTATGAAAGGTTCTGACATACACGTGCCTCCTTCTGAATGATGAACAACAAGGTTTCGACAAGCTCAACCCAGCAGCCCCGGGCGGGCTTATTCACGCGGTTGGAGTAACAGATTAAAAACAGATTGATATTCGAACCCGTCTTCCAGCTTGCCAATCGGCACCAGGAAAAGCTCAAGCTCGCCAAGTTTGTCGTGCTTCAGGTGACGCATGCCTTGCGGCACAAAAGGCTCCAACGGGCCATGCAAGATCAGCGAAAAGACTTCCTGTTGCGGCGTTTTTTTGTTCTCAAGAATTTCAGTCAGCTTGAGAACGCATACCGAAACGTCGTTTTCGATGATGTGGAATTCGGTGTTGAGGCAACCGTCAAACGTTGCCAATCTAAATTCACTGAGCATATGTTTTTCTCTCCTAAATGATTTTGGCTCTTTCGTTTCTAAAGGGATTCATCCACAGATGTCGCAGATGACGCACACCTGTCCCGGCGTCCCTTCGGGAGATTTTTTAATGTCTTGCCAATGATGTTTGTGCAAAAAAGCAAAGAAACTCACCACGAAGCCACCAAGCCACAAAGAATTCTTGTTTTTTTCCTTTAAAACTTCGTGCCTTTGCCTGCACCGAACGCACACCGTCCTGGTGGACTATGCCAGGGGGTACGCGTGTGACTTTGTGGTTAATGGTTTTTCTTTTCCGGCTTGTCCGGGTTAGGTTTTATACCCTGGCGGGCACTCGTCTGCGAAAACCTGCGTAATCTATGGATCATAATCGGCAACCATTGCCAATTCTGCATCGGTCAAAGCGGCGGGGGGGATGTATCCATCCTTTAACTGGGTGGAAAATTGTTGGCCCATCCAGGCGTTGATTTTATGATCGAGCACGGAATGATCCATATCCCGGAGGCCTGAAAACAGGGCGAGTTTGGCGAGCGTCTCTTCCGGCCGGTTCACCAGGTCTTCGTAATTCACAACCAGGATGGCTTTGTCGTCGCGCATGCTGTTTGCGCAGGCGACGCCCTCAGCCCATTTTTGGCAAAAGTCGCGCATGTCCGGCCCTCGAACGACCAGGCGTTGCGCCTTGGCCGATTTCAGGCAATCGCCGAGATTGCGCAAAATGAAGATGAAGCGCGCGCCCGGCACAAAATTACGGATGAGGCGGATGGTGATCGGCGACCAGGCGGGGTGTTTGAAGCCCCAGACCGGGCGACCGGCTTGCAGGGCGTAGTCGCGGCAATACGCGACCCCGGCCAGGGCGGATTTTTGCAGGACGGCGAGATAGCCGTCGATATCGGGCATCAACTCCAAAATCCAGTCGTTGACTTCGCCGCGCAGGACTTTTTGCAATTCCTGGCCGTAACCGGCGCGTCCATAGTTGTACTCTTGCACCTTGAAGGTGTAAATATTGAGCAGCAGTTCAAGGTCAATCGCGCACTTCTCGCCAAAGATCAAAGCGGATCGGGACGAACACAACAAACGTTGCAAAAGCGTCGTCCCGCAGCGCGGGGTCGGCGATGTAACGATCAACGGATCGAGGTCCGTGGAAAGCGGGTTCGAGGGGGGATTTGTCGCCAGCGATTCAGACATGATTAATTTTGGCTCTCCCGTTTCTGGCGGGATTTATCCGCAGATTACGCAGATTTTCGCAGATTTCTTAAGAAAAATCTGTGCAATCTGCGAAATCTGCGGATGGATTTTTGCTCTTTCCCGTTAAAAGCGGAAGAGCATTAATTTTGATTACGCCAGAGCATCTTGTAGTAGACATCCTGCTCGGCGATCTTGACGAAACCCAGCCGGTTATAGAGCGCCAGCGCCGGGTTGAAGAACTCAACGTGCAACGTAAGCGCCCAACCCTTGTCCGCGGCTTCGGCCATCAGGTCTTTAATCAGGGTTGTGCCAATGCCCATGCCGCGATATTCGGGCAACAAGGCAATGTCCATGAGGATCAGCGGATCCTGCGAGCGCTCGACGATGATCCGACCGATGTCGACGCCGTTGCGCTGGATGACGAAGTATTCCGCCTTGAGATAGTGCGTGCGGTAATGCGCCCGTTGGGCGTCGAACTGCATCCGCAAGAATGCCGCTTTTTGCTCGTCGCTCCAATCCACAAGCGCCATTTCTTCCGCGCGTGTGCTGCCATACACACGGCATAGAAACTCGTCGTCCATCGCTTCGACGGGCCGCAGCGCAACAAGCTCATTGGCAATCAAAAAGCTTGTATTCAATGGGACAGCATCCCAAGGCGGGAGATAAAGCGAACCGAACTTTTTCGAACCAGTGGAGAAACCCGATCTTTTGTATCCATCAGCCAACACACTCCGCATTCTGGATGAGAAAAGAAATGAGACCTTGAACCCCACAATCACAGGGGCTATTATACCCACATTTCATTTGGGCGTGTCTCAAATGAGTTGAGAAAAATGCGTGTTGCGTATTGCGTGTTGCGTTTTGAAGGAGGTGGATTTTTACATCCTGCGCGCGACGATGCCAGGGTGGGGTTTTGCGGGGAAAATCGGCCCCGGTGGTAAAATCGTCGCATGATCCAATCCGTCTCCCACTCGCGCGCCGACGAAACGCCCGAAGCCAAAGCTCGCAGGTTCCAGTCTTTAACGCTGTGAGTTCACCGATTTTGTATTGGAAGTCAACCCAAAGATCCAGGAGTTGATGATTTACAATGACGACGTATGAAGCGCGTTTGCAAGACGATTATCTGGTGTTTTTGAAAGAGGCGAGTGAGTATTATATGGCACACGGCGATGTTTTCACGACGCTACGAAACCTGACGCGTCATTTGGACGATGAAAAAATTGCATACGTCCTGGTGGGCGGTTTGGCATTGGCCGCGCATGGATTTGTGCGCATGACGCAAGATGTGGATTTATTGATGACGCTTGAGGGGTTGGAAGCCTTCAAACAAAGGTTTTTAGGACGCGGATACGTGCTGGCATTTTCAGGCGCACAGAAGACCTTTCGGGATACCGAAACGCAAGTACGCATCGAGATTTTGGTGACAGGCGATTATCCCGGAGACGGCAAACCCAAGGCCGTTGCGTTCCCCGACCCAGCGCTCGTTTCCACCGAACGCGAGGGCATGCGCGTCATTGCGCTGGAAACGCTGATCGAACTTAAGTTGGCGTCCGGGATGAGCGCACCGCATCGTTTGCGCGACCTGGCCGACGTGCAGGATTTGATCGTGACACTTAAATTGCCGATAGCCTTTGCCGAAAGATTGGACGCTTCTGTGCGCGAAACCTTCCGCCGGTTGTGGGGCGATGCGCAGGTAGATTCTCCAGACGGTTCAGAATAGACCCTGCGCTGGAGCAACAGGTCAGATTAGCATTTTGATGTACACTCTGTTCAATACAATCGTTACCCCCGCCCATTCAAGTTAGTTTTGGTAAAAATAGCCATGACAATTAACGATAATGCTCGTGAAACACTCCTTTCGGAATTGGAACTCCATCGATTGGAGTTTACAACTTTAAAAAATGAAATTGCCAGACAGCAGGAAGCCGAGCGTCAATTCTTGAATCTCAGCATAATTGCTGCTGGCGCAGGTGTTGGCTTTATACAAGTTGTTGGGGGGCAACAAATCCAAATCGTCTTATTACTAGCGCCATTAGTCTTTCATGTCTTTTTTAGAGAAATGCTTGATTGCACCAGGCATGTAACCAACATGTCCCGATATTTAATAGAATCATTAGTTCCAAGAGTCAATGCTATTCTCGATATTTTAGATGGTGACAAGAAGAGACCAAAGGTACTCTTGTACGAGTATCAGTCGGCAGCAGACCCAATCAATTTATTCTTCTACATCATACAGCCAATGCGCTATTGGATACCCGTATCTGCAATCATAGCCCTTTTATTAGTGTATTGGTCTAACGCAGCAACGAACAACTATCCAGTTCCGCCCTTGCATATATTTTTAATTATCCTGAATGTGATATATCTTTTTACCGCTATTTTCCGAAGCGCTAAATCTTTCAGCGATTTCAAACTCAATTCTGAACAAATTCACAAACAGATGGAAAAAACAAAAAAGGACCTGGCTAAATCCAAAACAGGCTAACATCGTCATCGCCCCACTTTGACAGTGGGGCGTTTTTTTA
>JBARBA010000268.1:0-4755 GCA_049792555.1 Anaerolineales bacterium | reverse complement strand
ATCCTGGGCTACCAGGAAAACCCCGTAAATGACAAGTTCGACCCGCCCGGTTCGCAGATCATCAACAAGCGCGCCGTCAAACCGATCATCGCCAAGTACCTGCAAAAAGAGAACGTCGAAGCCGCCTTCCAGAAACTGCGTGAGCATTGGGCCAAACTGCTCGGCATCTACCAGGTGCAGACGCCCGACGAACACACCAACCGCATGGTCAACATCTGGAACGCCTACCAGTGCATGGTGACCTTTAACATGTCGCGTTCGGCCTCCTATTTCGAGAGCGGCATCGGGCGCGGCATGGGCTTCCGCGACTCGAACCAGGACCTGCTCGGCTTCGTCCACATGATCCCGGAACGGGCGCGCGAACGCATCCTCGATATTGCCGCCACCCAAATGGAAAGCGGCGGGGCCTATCACCAATACCAACCGCTGACCAAGCGCGGCAACCACGACGCCGGCTCCGGTTTCAACGACGATCCTGCCTGGCTGGTCTTGGGCGTCACGGCCTACGTCAAAGAAACCGGCGACTTCGGCATTCTCGATGAACTTGTGCCATACGACAACCAACCCGGCTCCGAAAAACCGCTCTATGAACATTTGCAGCGCTCGATCCAGTACACACTCGAACGCATCGGCCCGCACAACCTGCCGTTGATCGGTCGCGCCGACTGGAACGACTGCCTGAACCTGAACTGCTTCTCCGACACCCCGGGGCAATCCTTCCAGACCACCACCAACAAAGACGGCAAGGTGGCCGAAAGCGTCTTCATCGGCGGGCTGTTTGTGCTGGCCGCCAATGAACTGGCCGCGCTGGCCAGGAAACTGAAACACGACGGCGACGCCGCCCGCTACACCAAAGCCGCGCAGGATATGGAAAAGGTCGTCCTGGACGCCGGTTGGGACGGCGACTGGTTCCGCCGCGCTTACGACGATTTCAGCAACCCGGTCGGTTCGAAGGAATGCGATGAAGGCCAGATCTTCATCGAGCCGCAGGGCATCTGCATCCTCGCAGGGATTGGCGTCGAAGGCGGACAGGCCCAAAAGGCGCTCGATTCCGTCGCCGCGCGGCTGGCCACGCCGCACGGCATCGTCCTGCAACAGCCCGCCTACAGCAAATATTACCTGAACCTGGGCGAAATTTCGTCCTACCCGCCCGGCTACAAGGAAAACGCCGGCATCTTCTGCCACACCAACCCCTGGATCATGGCTGCCGAAACCATCATGGGCCACGGCGACCGGGCGCACGATTATTACACCCGCATCAACCCCTCGGCGCGCGAAGAAATCAGCGACCTGCACAAGTGCGAACCGTACGTTTACGCCCAGATGATCGCCGGGCGCGACGCCGCCACGCACGGTGAAGCCAAGAACTCCTGGTTGAGCGGCACCGCCGCCTGGAATTACGTCGCCATCACCCAATACATCCTCGGCATCCGCCCCACCTACGACGGGTTGGAAGTCGCGCCCGTCGTCCCGGCAAGCTGGAAAGGTTTCAGTGCAACGCGCCAGTTCCGCGGCGTCACCTACAATATCAAGATCGAGTGCAAGGGGCCGGGCAATCAGGCCTCGGTCACGGTCAATGGCGCGGCCATTCAGGGGACTGTCATCCCACTCCCAACGAAAGGGGAGAAGGCGATCGAGGTTGTTGTTACCCTTCGGTAGCAGCAGGTGACTGTCACTTGTAGTTCAAAGTGACAGTCACCTTTCCCCGCAGGATTATTAATGAAACCTGTTTACAAGATCATCCTTACCTGGCTGACCTGGGCAATCATCCTGATCGGTTACCAGGCCTTGGCGCAGGCGCGCTTCCAGCCCATCCATCCCGATAACGTGCTTTCATGGACGCCGGGCGAAACAAACGCAACCAGCGCCAGGGGCAGGGTTTATTTGCTCGACCCTTTCATGAACAACCAGGTGGCCTGGGACTCGGAGTACTATCTTTCGATTGCCACGGTGGGGTATGACGATCCGGCCGTCCAGGGCATGAAGCCCGATTTCACCTGGGAAAACCAGCGCTTTTGCACGCCCGGAAAACCACCGGCGTGTTATTCCCGTAATTACGCCTTCTTCCCGTTCTACCCCTACGTCAGCCGCACTGTCGCGCTGCCCTTGCACGCGCTCCCGCTCACACCCATTGCCGCATCCACGCTGGCGGGTGTGATCGTTTCGTTGCTGGGCGCATTGGGGGCCATGTTTGCCCTGTACGACCTGACGCGCGATGAACTGGAAGAATCGGGCGCTTTGCGGGCCGCATTTTACCTACTGATCTTCCCCAGCGGATTCTTCCTGGCGCAGGTCTACACCGAGGGATTGTTCGTGGGCCTGGCCTTCGGCTCGCTGGCCTTTTTGCGACGCCGCCAATGGCTGTTGGCAGGGCTGCTGGCGGCCTTTGCCACCTGGACGCGCGCCGTGGGCGGCCTGCTGCTGGCGCCCCTGGTCATCACCTGGGGATTCGATTTATACAAGCAGCTCAACGGCGCGCCTCAAGCGGACGCCGACAACCCCGAACCCCGCCAACCACAGCCGCTGTGGCAAACGGCGCTGAATCTGGTCTGCGCCTTCGGCCCGGCTTTTGCCTGGCTGGTGTGGAACGCCACCCTCGGCGATGCCTTCCGCACGGTCGAAAGCATTTACTTCAGCCGCGGAGTCTTGCTGATCGACCAGTCGATGCGGGCCTGGTCCGATGCGTACACAGCGTTTACCGGCAGCAACTTGCAGGCGCGCGTCTATTACGGCATCGAGTTTGCGGCCATCCTCCTGGCTGTGACGGCCTGCATCCTGACGGCGAAGCGCTATCCGCTGCTTTCGCTCTTCGGGCTGCTGGTGATCGTCTTTTCATTCTTTAGCGGAGCGGCCCAGGGCATGGCCCGTTACGTCCTGGCAGTTCCGTCCATTTTCATTCTCCTGGCGCGTTGGGGCAAAAACCCCGTTTTTGAGCGCGTCTGGACTCTCCTCAGCCTGCTCGTCATGGGACTGATGGCAACCCTATTCACATTCAATTTTTGGGCAGGCTAACTTATGAATTATGGCTACTTCGACAACGAGCACCGCGAATACATCATCACCAACCCCAAGACGCCGGTAAAGTGGATCAACTACATCGGCACGCTGGCTTTCGGGGGGTTTGTGGACCATACCGGCGGCGCGCTGATCTGCAAGAACGACCCGACCTTTAACCGCATCACCAAATACGTGCAGCAAATGCCCTCCTCTGAATTCAAGGGCGAGACGCTTTACCTGCGCCTGAAGACTGCCTCCGGCTACCGGGTTTTCTCGCCGTTTTTCGTGCCGTCGCTCGACAAGTTCGACCGGTACGAATGCCACGTGGGCCTGGGCTACACACGCATCGTCAGCGAATTTTACGGCGTGCGCACAGACGTGACCATTTTTGTGCCCAACGACGACTCGCGCGAAGTGCGCGATATTAAAATCACGAACATCTCCGGCGCGGCGCTTGAGATCGACGTTGTCCCCGTTGCCGAATATACCCATCCCGACGCGCTCAAGCAGTTCACCAACGCCGATTGGGTGCCGCAGACCATGCAGAGCATCGCCACCCAGGACGGCGATTTTACCGTGCTGACCCAATTCTGCTTTATGCTCAAGGATACCAGCGTCAATTATTTCACCGCCAACCTGCCGGCCTCCTCGTTCGAAACCGACCGCAAGAAGTTCCTGGGCGATAACGAATATGGCTCGTGGCGGTTGCCCCTCAGCCTGCTTGCAGATGAACTGGAAAACACCCAGGCGACAAGGGGCGACAACATGGCCGCGCTGCTGATCCCGCTCGGCGCGCTCAAGCCGGGCGAGACGAGAAGGGTCATCACCCAGCTTGGACAGGCTGCCAGCCTCGAGGCGGCCAAAGCCGGCATCGACCAGTTCCGCAGCCCCGCAGGGGTGGATGCCGCCCTGGCCGATATGGCCGCCTTCTGGGACACTTATCTCTCGGCGATGCAAGTCGAAACCCCCGACCAAGCCATGAACGCCATGCTCAACGTCCACAACCCGCACCAGTGTTTCATCACCAAACAGTGGTCGCGCTACCTGTCGTATTACCAGCTTGGCATGGGCGCGCGCGGGATCGGGATGCGCGATTCGTCGCAAGATATCCTGGCGGTGCTGGCCTCCATCCCCGAAGACGGCAGGGCCTTTATCAGCACGCTGCTCTCCTTCCAGAAGCGCGACGGTTCGGCTTATCACCAGTTCAACCCGCTAACCATGGAAGGCACGCAGGGCGAAGCGCACGACCTGGAAGACCGCCCGTACTACTACAGCGACGACCACTTGTGGAGCATCCTGACGGTCACAGCCTATATCAAAGAAACCGGCAACGTCAACTTTTTGAAGGAAGTGATCCCGTTTTACGACCGCGACAAACACGGCAACCCGCACGAATCGCGTTCGGTGCTCGATCACTTGAAACGCGCCTTGAGCTTCACGCGCAATAACATCGGCGCGCACGGCCTGCCCCTATTGGGCTTCGCCGATTGGAACGATACGATCAACCTGCCCGACGGGGCCGAGTCGCTCTTTACGGCGCATCTCTATGGACGGGCGTTGCTGGAAATTTGCGACCTGCTCGACTTCATCGGCGATCACACGGTGGCCGAATATCGCGCGGCCTACGAAGAGATGAAGGTGCGCGTGGAGCAGACCGCCTGGGACGGCGATTGGTACGTGATGTATTTCGATTACGACGGCACGCCCCTGGGTTCGAAGAAAAACGAGAAGGGGCAGATCCATCTCAACGCGCAGTCG
>JBARBA010000267.1:0-13815 GCA_049792555.1 Anaerolineales bacterium | reverse complement strand
GTTGAGCGCATTCTGGGGTTGTCGGTACTGGGATATATTGCCGAAGTCAAATTGGGCAACAAAAACAAAGGCGGCATGAACATCACCTACCAGCCGCGTTCGCCGGTTGCCGAAGCTTTCCGGTCGTTGCGCACCAACCTTGAGTTTGCCGGAGTTAACCAATCTTTGCGCACGATTTTGGTGACAAGCCCGGGACAAGGGGACGGAAAAACCACTATTGCGGTCAACCTGGCATCGATCTTTGCGCAGGGAGGAAAACATGTCACCCTCATTGACGCAGATTTGCGCCGCCCGATGATCCATCGTTTTTTTGACCTCGACAACCACGTCGGCTTGACAGATATTTTCCGTGGACGATTGACATTGGAGGCGGTCAGCCACTCCTGGAATGGCACCGGGGAGCTTACCGTGCTCACCACCGGAAGCCTGCCTCCCAACCCGGCTGAACTCCTGGCTTCTGAAAAAATGAGCCAACTGTTAACCTCCATCAAATCGCAAAAAGATATGGTTATCATCGATAGCCCGCCTTCCATTGTTACCGATGCCCAGGTATTGGCTGCCAAGGTGGATGGGGTGGTTATTGTGCTTTGGCCCGGTCATACCCACTGGGAAGAAGTGCGCGCGATGTTGGAGCAATTCCGCCGCGCTGAGGCGCGTGTGGTAGGTGTGGTATTTAACCGCATTCCTCGAAACCGTATGAGTTATTATGGCGGTTATAAACATTACTCGCCCTATAATAAGAATAAATATCATTACTACCGGGACGATCATATCGAACCGGAAAAAGCGCCTGCCAAACAAAAGTAAGAAAGAAAAACTCGAGCATATTGGCCCAATCCAGATTTAGGGATTGCTGAATTCTACGGGATGATTAATCCATGGAAGAACAAACTCCACAACAGCCTGCGTTAAGCTGCCCTCATCTGGGTATTTTAGACGACCCTGGTAGTTCTAATGCTTTTTCCTCGACGTGGAATTGTTGTTTTCATTCCAAATCTCCAACGGTGCCCAGTTTTGAGCATCAAAAAACGATTTGCTTAACAACTGACCATGTTTCCTGCCCGGTTTATCAGGCTAAAAAAGGTTCTTCATTCCCCAGTAGCCTGCGTTACAAAGACAAGGGGAGCAAGCGCATCTATGTTTACGTTGTTTCAATTTTGCTGCTGGTTTTGGCGGGATGGTTGGCCAGTGTGATGTTTAACTTGCCTGCGAAAACCGCGCCAACCTCGCCCAACCCGGGCCAGGGGACGACAATAATCAAAGTGACCGATACGGCCTTTGTGCAACTGACCGCCACGCTTCAACTGCCGGCAACATCCATCCCAACTGCCCAGATTACCCTTACGCCAGCTTCAACATCCGATCTTCCCGATACGATTATCAAGACCCCTGATTTGGAAACCCCTTTCAAGGTGGGCAGCGATGAATTTGTGATCCACCGGGTCAAAGATGGCGAGGGATTGGATTATTTAGCCAAAGTCTATAACACGACGCCGGCAGTCATTCAGGCGACCAATTATTTGCTTTCATCGCCTATCTGGGTTGATAGTATTATTATCATCCGCCCGGAAACGACCAGCCTTGACCCACAAGAGCCAGTTTTTCAAGCCTATCAAGTTACCGACCAGATTATTTCTTTTGAAAAGCTGGCGCAAAACCTGAATGTTGATCTGGTTGAATTAAAATATTACAATGCTTGTGCAGATCGTTGTTCCGTCACCAAAGGCGCCTGGATTTTGATCGCGCGGAAAAAATAAAACCGGGCAAATTCGAGAGATAATCAGGTATGCCGTCCATCTTGTTTGTTTGCACTGCCAACCAATTCCGGTCGCCGCTCGCGGCCCTTTCTTTTTGCAAGATACTTGCGCGCAAGCGACCTGCCGGGAAATGGGTTATTGACAGTGCGGGGACCTGGACAAAGGATGGTGTGTCTCCGCAATCTTTTGTGGTGAAAACTGCGAACCGACTTGGGCTTCAGGGCTTGGAGAATCACCGCAGCCAACAGGTCAATCGTGAACTGATGGATTTTGACCTGATTATTGTAATGGAAGCAGGCCACAAAGAAGCTTTATGCAGCGAATTTCAAAGCTCTCAAAAACGGATTTTCCTGCTTTCGGAAATCGCAGAGAGTATTTCTTATAATATTGCCGACCCCTTGACTCCAGACATTGATCCCAATGAGATTGCAGATAAAATCAACAAGTTAATTAAAAAAGGTTTCAACAGGATCATCAAGGCCGCAGAATATTTTGAGCGGACGCGCAGAGAAAGTTCTGGTGGGGTGTAAGCTGGCTGCTCTTTAATGCGGGGAATTGTATCATTTCAAAATTTGGGGGGGGATTTGTTGTTGCAAGGTGGTTTCGACACCGCACTTGCGTTTGGTGCAAGTGTACGGCGGCGAAACAGCACCGCCGCCTACTCAACCACCGGTTATTGAAATGATACGGGGAATTCCACTAAAAAACCCATCGCTAACTTAAAGTGCTCAAGGGGTTGGGCTGCAAAACTGCGCCTGTGTGCTTGAGACGTAACAGACGGGGTAATCTGGATTATTAGCAATGATCTCAAAGCGCGAAGCGCCCATGGTCGGGGAAATTCTCAGGGATGGATAGGTGTGCGCCAATGTTTCGGTATACCAGGGGTAAACCAGCAAATCATCTGCGATTACAACCACATCTCGACGCTGGCCGAGGGCATAATGAAAGTACCACAGCGCAAAAACCGCCTCGTCTCCGCTGGCGAAAATCAATGCGCTGCGGGGCGCGGAAGCGACAAATTGCGCCCCGAACTGTTCTGCCCGCCGGTCGCGCGAGGCGTCTACTGTGGGCAGGATGAAGGGGATGCGGGCGGTCAGCCCGATGATAACCAGGATGGCGGCAAGCTGCGCCAGTCGGGGGGAGTGGGCTGAGAGCGCGCGTAAAATATCTTGAAGACCGTAGGCAAGCCAGACTGCAAAGGCGGTGTAGGCCGGGATGAGATAGACCTGCGAGTCGTACGAGCCATACAAGATTGCGAAGCCGGCAAACGCCACAAATATCCACAGGCTTGCCAGCAGGGTGCGGCGCGGCAGCCCGGAGAAAAGCCCGTAGACGCCGAGCAAGACTCCTGGCAGGCTGAACTGCTCCAGCAGCAGCCCGGCAAAGGCCCGCAGGCGCAGCATGGCGTCCGCCGGTGAAACGCCAAAGGGGTAGGCAGCGTACAGGCGTCCGCTGACCAGCCACCACAGGTTTTCCAGGGTAACGGGGTTGCCCCAGTTGACGGGCGGATGAAAAGCTGCGCGTAGCGACAATAGCAGATAGGCGGAAATCCCCAAAGTGCAGGCTAAAGCACGTTTGGCGAAACCGCCGGGGCTGACGAGGCGCGGCTGAGGGCAGGAGCGCAGCAGGAGTAACGGGAGCAGGATAAGGGTCGTCAGGTGGTTGCCGGTCGCCAGGCCAAAGAGCAGGCCGCGCGTCCAGTCGCCGCCGGGAAAATGCTCGTCGAACAATCCATATAAAAATAAAATCAGCAGCAGGCTTTGCAGGCCGTAGACTTCGCTGATAACGGCCTGCGACCAGACCGCCGGGGCCAGCCCAAAGGCCAGGGCTGCAGCCAGCGCGATGCCCGCTGGAATGTCCTGCCGCCGCAAGAGCGCCTGGAGCGCCAGCGCCGCGAGGATTGTGCAAACTGCCGAGAGCAGGTTGGTGCGGAAAGCCAGCGCCCCGACGGGGATGGCCTGGAACGCGCGCGCCAGCAAAAGGTAGAGCGGATAACCGCTGGGGTGGGCGACGCCGTTGGTGGCTGCCGCCGTAATTAAATCGCCGCCGTCTGCGCCGCCGTTGGCCCACGTCAGGCCGGGGGCCAGGGTGGCGGCGTAGCATAGTGTGAGCATACCTGCTAAAATCAGGCTGTGGATGTGTTTTTTTGCCATAAAAAAAGACAGGGAAGAGCATTTGCTCTTCCCTGGTTCATGGTGAGGGTATCTTTAGGGGGTGCCGACCATGGCAAAGGTTCCGTTCAGGATGGGAGTTCCGGCGCATAACTGGGCCGGGGTGCCTTCTTTGACAGCCGGCAGGATCGTTTGTTGAGACCCAAACACGGCGTAGATTTGGGCGTTCCTGGCTTCATCCTGCGGCGAGTAGGCGAAACATACTTCCAGCATCCCGATGCCATCGACCGGCCCGCCGGTGACGATAAATCCGTCGGAGCGGAACTCCAAACCCTCGGGTGCGCCGCTCATAAAGACGTTTGGCACTTTTGTGCGGGTCACTTCGAAATTGCAGATTATTTTATCGCCAACGGTCATGGTAAAGGTGGCGTCGCCCATGTTGATGGCGCCGCCGTTACATGCGCCGTGTCCGTCATGGATTTTTCCAGGGACAGAGCCTTCTTTGCTCCCGGCCCAAACGGTGGTTGCGGCGACGGCCAAAACCAGGGTGATGATGACGGCGAGGATTAAACGTGTTTTTCGGTTCATACAAGCTCCTTTTGGTATAAATATCAGGTATAGTTGGGTTCAATTGTTTTTGATTATAGTCTGTGCGCGTGGTCTTGCTTGTTCGCGTTTGGTTCGCGTTTGGCCTGAAATCCAAAACCTGAAATCTGAAATCCATAAATGACTGACTTCGTCTCTTCCGTCGATCTACTAAAGCAAGCCCTTGAACACCTGCATGAACCCTGGCTGCTGGATTCGCATCCCTGGGCAGGCAGCCGCTTGGCGCAAAACGCCCCCGGCGCAAAACCCGGAGAAAAGCTGGCGCAAGCCATTCGCCAGGTCTTTCGTGAGACAATGCCTGCCGTCCCGCCGCGCCGGGGCAAACGGCTCGATACGCGCTGGGGAGAGTTTGGCTTGCTGGCGGCCCAGTACTTTGCGCCGCTTGAGTTTGGCGCGCCGGGTCCGCGCACGCAGCGCGATGCCTGGCAGGCCATCGACCAGGCTATTTTGCTGTTCGTCTTTGGAAAAGACGCCGCGCCGACCGACGAACAACGCGCCGCGTACCGCGTGGTGGGCGATGAGCCTGAAATTGCGCCCAACAGCACGATCAGCGGCTGGAACAGCAAGGCGCTCGAAGCGCTGCTCAAGGCCGTCGCGCAGCGCGAAAGCCATCTGGCGGCTCACGCCGCCTACAACGTTGCGCCGCGCAAACGCGCAGGCAAATACCTGCTGCTCGGCGCGCTGGCGCTGTTGGCGGCGCTGGCGCTGCTGGTCGGTTGGAAAGCGTACGTCCTGGCGCAGCGCGGCGCAGCCGTCAAGGCTGACCTGACCGCTTTGCAGCTTTCGCTCTCAAAGAAGCCGGGCATCGAACAGCTTGACAGTCTCGGTTCACAGGTGGCGACCCTGCGCACCGATCTGGACGCTTTCCAGCTTGAAGCCGCCCCGTTGCTGTGGCTGACGCCTGCCTTCGGCTGGCTGCCGGTCTACGGCGGGGATGTGGCCCAGGCCTCCGACCTGCTGCAACTGGCGGACGGTTTAACCGCCGCCGCCGATGAAGGCATCCAGGCCGTCTCGCCTGCCGTAAAAACCGCCCTGCAAAATAAACAAACGTTGGATATTGCCGCCATCCTTGAAAAGCTGCAAGCCGGCGAGCCGCGCCTGCTGACCGCGCAGGCGGCGCTGGCCCGGGCGCTCGACGCCCGCCAGCGCCTCGACGATGCGCGGCTTTCTGAAAGCGTGCGCAGCCTGCTCCGGGGGCGCGTCGACCCTTTGCTGAAGGCCATCACCGGCAGTTTTCCCATCGCCGACGCGCTGACCCTGATGCGCGCTGCGCCGACGGCGCTGGGCGTGGGCAAGGCCGGGCCGAAAACCTACCTGCTCTTGATCCAAAACGAAGACGAGTTGCGCCCCACAGGCGGTTTTATCACCGCCGTCGGCTCGGTCGTCATCCATAACGGACAACTGCTCAACATCCAGACCGAATCCGTCGAGTTGGTCGATGACCTCAGCAAGCCCTATCCCAAGCCGCCCTGGCAACTGGAGCAGTATATGCTTTCGGGCATCCTGGTGCTGCGCGATTCGAACTGGTTCACCGACTATCCCACCAGCGCCCAGATGGCCGAGTATCTCTACTCCTATTCGCGCGCCCATTCGGTGGACGGCGTGATCGCCATCGACCAGCACGTGGTGGTCGAACTGCTGCGGGCGCTCGGCCCGGTGCATGTGGACGGCGTGTTCTACGACATCAGCGCCGATAACGTGCTGGACTACATGCGCTCGGCCAAGGTGGAGCGCACGCCCCCCGGCGTGGTCGGCGTTTGGGACAGGAAGCAGTTTATCGGACGTTTGGCCCAACCCATTATCGAAAAGGTGTTGCAGGCGCGCGGCGCTACCTGGAGCGCGCTCACCGCAGCCTTGATCCGTTTGTTGGACGAGCGCCACATCTTGCTGCAGTTCGACGACCCCGATCTGACCAGTTTCCTGGCGCGTCGCCATTGGGACGGGGCGCTGCGCCCGCCCGCAAACAGCGATTTCCTGATGGCTGTAGACAGTAACATCGGCTTTAACAAAACCAGCCTTGTGGTGGACACATCCCTGGCATACGACGTTGACCTAACCAGCTTGACCAACCCGAGAGCGCACCTGGATGTCGGCCATACCAGTCACGCCACAGGGAACGTACCCTGTGAGCCTCGCCCCCCACGCGCGGCGAACGAAGCCGATTACCCGATCAACGAGTGTTATTGGACCTATTTGCGCGTCTACACCCCCGCCAGGACAGCCCTGCTGGCTTCCACGCCACGCGCCGTGCCCGCGTCCGAGACGATGGCCGGGGAAGACATCCCCGCCCGCACGGATAACCTGGGTAGCGAGGATATTCCCGGCGCGCAGGTCTTCGGCACCCTGCTTGTCGTCCACCAGGGAGAAACCCTGCATACCGGCTTCGACTTTGGCCTGCCTGCTTTCGTGCTGCATCACGACCCCGCCAGCGGCCATTGGACGTATACGCTCACCGTCCAAAAGCAACCCGGCACGCTGGCCGTGCCGCTCACGCTGCGCATCCGCCTGCCGCAGGGCGCAAAGCTGGCAGCCTCGTCGCTGCCGCCGGATGGAAACGCCGGGGGGACGCTTACGTATCAGCTTAAGCTTTTGCAGGATGTTGTGTTGACGGTGGAGTTTGAGGGGCCGTGAGCATGGCTTTGTGGATATATGCCCAGAACAAAAAAACGCGGCGCTCCCTATTCGGAAGCGCCGCGTTTTTGCTTTCCAGCCAGACCTCGGAGTTTGCTTGCCCCCGTATGGGGGTGCAAAACTCCGAGGTCTTTTGGGTAGGTGGACAGGTTGCGCTTAACGTTTGGCTTTGATGCCAAACTCAGTCCATTTTTCGACCTGCTCGTGAAAAGCAAGCTTGACGACGCGGACGGCGTCAGATAACCAGGTGGTCAAATCGGACGAAGCGGCGTCGAGTTCGGCAGTCTTGCTCTTGAGCGCGCCTTTCAGGGTCTCCTGTTCCCCTTCGAGACGCTGGACGAGGTCGATCTTGGCCTGGCCGTCGGCGATGGCGCTGGCAGACAGGCCGCGTTCGGCCACAGCGGCGGCGTTGGCATTCAGCCCGGTGACCATTTGACGGGCGACGGCAAGGAGGTCGGGTAAACTGGCAGGCATATGTTTTACTCCTTTGTGAGGTGAGGGTATGATCGGGGACAAGTCCCCGTGTCTGGCGATATTATACACTTTTTTGTTATCTTACCCGCGCGCTCCTTTCGCGAAGCTGTGCGCCTCTCGCGCTGATGTCAGCGGACTCCCCGCAGAGGTGCGCCCAAGGGGCGCTGAGGTCTGCGCCCCTCGGGCTGAGATTTACGAGATGCCCGCAGAGGTGCTCGCTTCCCGGGCTGAGGTCAGCGGACTCTCCGCGCAGGTGTGCGGGGGTTCCGCAGGGCATTTTTCGGCACGCTGGTCAGAACCCGGAGTTTTTGCAAAACTCCGAGTCCTTTTGGCAGCCCCCCAGGTCTTTTGATACAATGAACACAATTCATCGCCGCACACCAAGAGGATGTAATTGATGACAAACGTACAACACAACCAATCGATTATTTCGCGCGTTATTTTGACAGCAGCTGTCATCTCAATCTTGGGCGGTTTTGGGAGCGCGTTTTGGGTAGGACAAGCGTATCTTACAGAACAAAAGAAAGAATTTGCAGATGGCTTTGCCTATTCCCAAAGCCAAACGGATGCCATTGCGCAAAAGATGGATGCGGAAATGGCAAGCCAAAAACAGGCAGTTGATACCTTGGCAGATCAGTTGTCGTCTGGAGAAGTTCGCTATCAGGATGTTATCCCCGCCATCAAAGCGGTCATCGACCGAAAGCCCAACTTATTTGGCGTAGTCGTTTGTTTCGCCCCTGATGTGTATCCGGGGAAAAGGCTCTACGGGCCTTATTTTGCTTTAAATCAAACAGGGCAACATGATCTGATCCAGGTAGAAGAGCGCTACGATTATTCGGATGCTACATTGGCCGACTCATTTTGGTATCACCAAATTGCCGATACAAATAAAGGGCAATGGATTCGGCAATATGGCGCGGCTACACAAGATTGGATAGTAGTTTATGGAACCCGGTTCTTCCGCATAGATGCCGCCACAGGGAAGAAAACTTTTGCCGGTGTGGTCGCCGCAACACACTCTGTGAATACAACGCTAAAGGCATTTATGCAGTCGATAGACCTGGGGCAAGAAGGCTATGCTCTGTTGGTAACAGGTGATGGCACAATCGTGTATCACCCTAATCCGGCATTGGTCAATAAAACCATCCAACAAGTAGCAAACATGATGGGAGATGTTGTACTTGCAGGGGCAGTGCAGCGCCAATTGCGGGGAGAAAGTTTTTTCGTCGAGCGCAAATCGATCAACCAAATGCCATCGTGGACGACTTTCAAAATCCTGCCGACCTCCAATTGGACGGTGGGTACCGTAGTCTATCAGAATGTGCTGGCTATTCCATCTGAAACAGCCTTTGTGCAATTGCTTTATTTTGGCTTGGCCCTCTTGATTGGCCTGTTGGGCCTGGTGGTTGTAGTTTTTCGTCCTGATAAAAGAACGCAGCGACGCTTGTGGGCAACTTCCTTGATAGGCAGCGTGACGATCGTGCTGTGTCTATTCTGGATATGGTATTTGGCCTATACCATATCGCTGGAGAAAAGAGACGTAATCGCCAATTATGAAAACGTGGCTACCACCCTTAATGTGATCGAGAAAAACGATCAATCTCCCAATGAAACACCCGTTCAGATTCCTACCGGAATTCTGGTCGAAAATATCAGCATCACCAACAACAGCGCAAAGTTGACCGGCTATATTTGGCAGAAATATCCGTTAAGCATGGATAAAGCTAAAATTGTTGCGCCTCGTTTCCCCTGTGCCATCGGTGCCGCGGAACTCAACCAAGTCTATCAGTTTGTGCGCAATGGCAAGCTGGTGACAGGCTGGGCTTTTGATGTGGAAGTAAGTCAACACTTCAACTTTTACCATTTCCCACTCGATGAAATCAACGCCCAACTCCTGATTGAACCCAGCGACTATACGATTAACGCCCTGATGGTGCCGGACTTTGAAGAGTATGAGTTTATGTCGCCCAGCCAAAAACCCGGCATCCAAAATAACCTTTCGCTGGCTGGTTGGGATGTGCTGGGAAGCTCTTTCACCTATGTCCGCGAAACTTATAACACCACCTTCGGCGGCTTGTCCAATATTTATAAAGCCAGGTATCCGGTTCTAGCCTTCAATATCCAGGCCGAGCGTCTGGTGCTTTCGCCGGTTATCACTTACGGGATTGTCATCTGCGTCTTATTGGCGCAAATTTTCGGTCTGCTGATGTTCGACATTGAGAAACCCATGGATGCCTTTACCATATCATCAGCCTTATTCCTGGTAATTGCCATTACGCATAACACCTTGCGCTCGGATTTGGCATTGAACGGAACGGTCTACCTTGAATATTTCTTTATCTTGATGTATGTTGTTGTTCTCCTTATAGGGCTGATTTCGCTCATGCGCACGCTTAATGTGCAGTCGAGATTGCTCTCTCAGAATGCGTTGATACCCAAACTGATGTTTTGGCCGGTTATCTCAATGACGATCCTGATCATCACGCTGCTCGTTTTTTATCCCGGCGCTTAACGTGTTTCAAGGCGCTACCGAACCTGGCAGCATTGGGTTAGGAACACAAAGTTGCTGGGCCAGTTCTACACCAAGCATAAAACAATTCGCCCCCGGTTCCTGCGCAAGCAGCCGGGGGCGTTGCATTTCAAACCCGAATTGTTTTTTCTTACCCGTTCCTCAACTTATCCAACACCATCTCCAACTCCCCCGGCAGCGGCGCTTCGAAGAGCTGCGCCAGCTTTTGGCCCGGCAGGATGATTTTCAAGCGCGCGGCGTGCAGGAAGTGGCGCTTCAAGGCCGGGATCGTCGAATGGATGTGGCCGTAAATCGGGTCGGCCACGATCGGGCATTTCAGGAAGGCGCAGTGCAGCCTGATCTGGTGCGTGCGCCCGGTTAACGGGTGGAACTCCAGCAAGGTGTGTTTCGGGAACGTCTCCAGCGTGCGGTATTCGCTGACGGCTTCGCGGCCACGCGCCCCAGGTTTGTTGGGGTTATCGGCGGGCATGATGGCCATCTTTTTGCGGTGACTGGGGTCGCGCCCGATGGCGGCTTCCACGCGCCCGGTCGGCGTGGGCGGCTGCCCGTCCACCAGCGCCAGGTAAATTTTCTCGACCTTGCGTTCGCGGAACTGGTCTTGCAGCCAGCGGTGCGCGCGTTCGTTTTTGGCGAGCACGATCAGCCCCGACGTGTCCTTGTCCAGGCGGTGTACCAACCCGGGGCGCTCCTCGCCGCCGATGCCTTCCATCCCCGGCTCGTGGCCCAGCACGGCGTTGACCAGCGTGCCCCCGGCGTGCCCGGCAGCCGGATGGACGACCATCCCGGCCGGTTTGTTGACCACGATCAACTCGTCGTTTTCGAAAATAATATCCAGCGCGATGTCTTCGGCAATCAGGCCCGAGGGCTGCGCGGGCGGGATGCGCACTTCGATCTCGTCCCCGGCCTCGATCTGCTGGCCGGATTTCCTGGCGGCCTTGCCGTTGATGTTGACCAGGCCATTATCGATCAGCCCGGCGATGCGCGAACGCGAAAACTCCGGCAGGCAGGTCACCAGGTATTTATCCAGCCGCTCACCTGTCCCCGCCAGGGGAGCCTGCCCGGTGTAATGGAAAACTTCGAGGCGCTCAACCACCCGCGCCTTCTCCCTGCTCATCGGCAGACGTTTGGAGTGGGTCTTCGTCCCCAGGCGTTTGGCGCGGGTCTCCCGACCCCGCCAACCCTGCCTTGCGTTCGACCCGTTCCTTGATCCACACCCCCAGCAACAAAATTGTCACGCCCACGCTGATGCTCGCATCGGCCACGTTGAAGACCGGGAAGTTGCCGACAGAGATAAAATCCGTCACCTGGCCCTGCTGCGTCAGCCGGTCGACGACGTTGCCCAACGCGCCGCCCAACTGCATGCCCATGGCCAGCTTCATCCACCAATCGGCCGGGGCCACCTGCGGATAATAGTAAATGATCAGCCCGGAGACCACAAAGGCCAGCACGGTAAAGACTAGGCTAAAGCCCTGGAACGAGCCGAAAGCCGCGCCGGAGTTATGCCAGTTGATCAGGCGCGCATAAGGCATCAGCCAACCCAGGCCATCGGGCAGCCACGGCTCACTAAATGCAATATTCGCGCGCACCAGCGCTTTCGTCCATTGGTCGAGAGCGATCACCACGCCCGCCACCCCAAACAGGGCCAGATAGTTAAAGATTTTCTTCAAGCTGCCTCCGGGTATTCGTTAAGTAAAGGTATTGTACCATTTGCGTGTTGCGTAGTGCGTGTTCCGTATGTGTTCGACGGCGCAATACGTCGCTCACTCCCCATTGTCGGTGACGTAAACTTGCGTGTTGCGTAGTGCGTGTTCCGTATGCGCTCGACGGAACACGCAACACGCACTACGTTACTCCTGTCCATCATCCGTCACATACACCCTCGGCACCCTCGCCCCAATATTCGTTAAAATCTCATAGGGAATCGTGCCTGCCCACTCGGCCAGGTCTTCGACGGTGACTTGCTGGCCGCCGGATGCGCCGATCAGGGTGACTTCGTCTCCGTTATAGGCGCTGCCATCTTCGATGTTGACCATCATCTGATCCATGCAGATGCGGCCCACCTGCGGGTATTTCTGTCCGCGGATGATGACCTGCGCCTTGTCGGACATGCCGCGGAAGTAGCCGTCGCCGTAGCCGACGGGCACCGTCACGACCCGCACCGGGTGGTCGCTCTGCCAGGTGGAGCCGTAGCTGACGGGATGCCCCGCCTGGACGATCTTGAAATACACCACGCGCGATTTCCAGGCCAGGGCCGGTTTTACGTCCACCGTGCGCACGACTTCGGTGGAAGGGTAGACGCCGTAGAGCAAAATGCCGGGACGCACCATGTCGAAGTGGCTTTCGGGGAGTTGTAAAATGCCGCCCGAGTTGGCCATGTGGCGCAGCGGCAGCGGCAGGCTGTGTTTTTCGTAGAAGCGCAGCACCTCGTTAAAGCGCTCCACTTGCAGGCGGGCGTGCGTCAGGTCGGCGGCGTCGGCGTTGGCAAAGTGCGAGCAAATCCCCTCGACTTCGACGTTTTCGCATTGGAGCGCGAATTCCTGCAAGGTATGCGCGCTGTAATAATGCACGCCGATGCGCTCCATGCCGGTGTCGATCTTGAGATGCACACGCGCCCTGACCTTCAAGGCCTGCGCCGTCGCGTTGATCTGCTCCAGGCGTTCGAGCGAGGTGGCCATCATCGTCAGGTTGTGCTGCAAATACAAGGGGATTTGGTCGCCCCAGATGCCGCCCAACACCAGGATCGGCGTCTGGATGCCCAAGCGGCGCAAGTGGATGCCTTCTTCGAGCACCGCCACGCCGATGTAATCGACCAACGGAGCCAGGAAACGCGAGACTTCGACCAGGCCGTGCCCGTAGGCGTTGGCCTTGACGATGGGCATCACCCGCGCGCCGCCAACGTGCGCGCGGATGGCTTCGACATTACGGTGGAGCTGGCTCAGGTTGACAACGGCATGGGTTGGGCGCACCGTGACGCTCACTTGCCCTCCCCCAGCAAAAGCCTGAGATCATGGTAGGCAGCATTACGGATGCTGAGGCCCATTTTTTCATTGCGCGCCAGACCCAGCAGCCCGTTCAAGACGACATCGTCTACGCGGCCCAACTGCCCCAGCGCCTGGGACACATCGATGCGCACCCACACGTCCACCTTTTCATCGCGCATCAGGCCCAGCAAACCGTTCAGGACGGCTTCGTCGACGCGCCTCAACTGTCCCAGGGCTTGCGCCGCGGCGCTGCGGACGCCCGCGTCCACCTTTTCATCGCGCACCAGGCCCAGCAGGCCGCTCAGGACGGTCTCATCGGCGGAACAGCCCAACTGCCCCAGGCTTTGCGCCGCGTCGCCGCGCACACCCGCGTCCACTTTGGAATCCTGGGCCAGACCCAGCAGGCCGTTTAAGACGATCTCGTCAGCGCATCCCGATTGTCCCAGGGCCTGCACCGCAGTGCTGCGCGCGCCCGCATTGGCTTCCTCGTCACGCGCCAGTTCCAACAAAATATGGGCAGCTTCATCCACCAGCCCCAATTCTCCCAGGGCCTCTGCCGCATCGCTGCGCACCCAGAAACCGGCCGTTTGATCCCCGGCCAACGCAAGCAGGATGCCGGCCGCCTCGTTTACGTCGCCCAACATTCCCAGGGATTGGGCCGCGTCGCTGCGCAGCCTGACGTCCACCTTTTCATCCTGCGCCAGGGCAAGCAGGCTCTGCAAGAC
>JBARBA010000266.1:0-5846 GCA_049792555.1 Anaerolineales bacterium | reverse complement strand
TCTTTGCTCACGTCTGCGCCGCAGGCGGCCGTTTGGCCGTCCTTCGAAAAACAGACGTACAACTCGCTGAGATAACGTCCAGACCCGGAACAGTTGACCGCCAGACTCGCGGCGGTCAGGGTCCGGTTGGCGCGAAGGAAAGCCTGTTTGAGACTGTCAGCGCTGACGCGAAAGGGATTGGCGGGAGCGCGGTAGGCCGCCGGGATTTGGAGATGAGCCTTGAGTTCGCTGGTCAGGGTCAGGTAGTCGACGGGGGAAAGGCCCGAACAAGTGCCGTGGCTGATCCATTCATGTCCAAAGAGTGTGTCGTTGGGGTAAAGATTTGGAAACTGGTCCATCACCGACGCGGGGATAGAGTCGTTACTGCAATTGGACGGATAGCCTTTGTTGTTCTGCGGCCAGAGTCCGTGAAGGACAAAGGCATATTTCTTGCCCAGTGAGCATTCCTGGGCGTCGCCGGGGTTGGATGAGCAATAATTCGGCGCCCAGGACAGGGCCAGGACGTAATAGTCGAATTTGGCGGTGGAAGGGATAACGGTGGGCCAGGATTTGCCCGCGATGGACGGAACGGGCGTGTCTTCTGTTATGGCTGCAACAGGTGTGTTTGTCGTAGCTGCGACAGGTGTGTCTGTCACAGCCGGAATCGTATCCGTCGGGGCGACGTTGCCAGGCAGGGCGCTGCAACCACAGAGGAAGAGCGCAAAGATGGCAGAGAGCAGCAGAAGGTAGTTACGTGTCATGTGGATTCTCCAGACGCATTTTTAGAGTAATTCTAACAGCCTTTCGACTTCCGACAGGGAGTTCACCACATACGACGCCGCAGAGAAGTCATTATCCAGCGTATGCCGGTTGGGAACGGCGATGCTCTTCATGCCCGCGTGTTCCGCCGCCAGGATGCCTTTCTCTGCATCTTCAATGACTACACATTCAGACGGTTCGGTTTTCAATTGTCGCGCCGTGTACAGAAAAATATCGGGGGCCGGTTTCCCATGTTCGACATCGTCTCCCGCTGCAACCACGTCAAAATACCGGGAAAAGTCCAGGCTGCGCAATATTTGCTCGACGTTGTCTCGAAAGGAGGCGGATGCCACCGCCAAGCGTTTGCGCCGGTAGAGCCGTTCGAGCAATTCCCAGGCTCCCGGCATGGCGTGGAGCGACGTTTCAAGCAACGCTTGATAGCGTCGCGCTTTTTGCTGCCGCACAAGGTTGGGCGCGATGGATATCCGGTGATCGGCGACAAATTGGTCGATACCCAACCCTGCGCGGATCCAGTGCCGGGCGTACTCATCGTCCGTCAGCATTACGCCGTGCATCAGCAAGGCTTGCTGGTAGGCCTGCATTTGCAACGGCTCGGTATCGGCCAATAATCCGTCGAGGTCAAAGATGATGGTGGTAATCATGGGTCATCATCGCTAAATCACCCGCCCACGCGCCTAATCTAAAATATCCGAGACCAAGCTCAATTCAGCTATCTTCTTGAAATGTGTATCTGCCGAAACGAGCGGCATTTCCAAAGCGATAGCCGAAGCCGCAATGACTGCATCCGGTATCTTGAAATGATATTGCCGTCGAATTCTGATCGTTTGCTCTATGATCGCCGGGGTCAATTCAACCTGATGGCAAAGCGATAAAAAGGCTTTGATCGAATCGATTTCACTTTCGCCCAGAACGATCAGCGGAAAGCAACTCGATTTCCGAAATGGCCGAAAAGTAAATTTCAGGAGTACTGACCACCAAATTCGTGATTTTGCCCCGGCCTTCAAAAAAGTAAATGAAGGCATTGGTATCCAAAAGGATTTTATTGCCACTCATTACGCAGTTCCTTTTGGAAGGTTAGGCCGTCCTTTTCCCATTTCAAAATGCCGCTATATTTAAGCCGGTTGAGTTGAGTCGTGTAAGTTCTGACGAATTCTTGCAGCATTTCATCAGAATCGCCATTGAATTTCTGCTGGAGAAGTTCTGTGAGTTGTTTTTCCAAAGTATGGTCTTTGATGCGCAAAGTCAGCATAAGCGCCTCGCTTTCATGGGATATAGTATAAGCCTTTCTCCTCCCATCTTACAAGTCAAAGATTGCCCCGCCCCGGTCGCCGCCTTCGTGACCAAGCTCGATCAGTCAGTAGGCTACCTTGACGATGTCCGGGTTGCAGCGAAAGACCTCGGAGTTCTGAAAGTACTCCGAGGTCTTTTTGATAAAAGAGAAAAAACAGGCGCTCAACAAGCGCCGGGGCCGCCATAGCGGAATTTTGGCCCGGAAATTCCTCCAACGTTGTAATAACTGGAGTTGGTTATGATGAAGTGGAGGGTGGCATAGGGGCCGCCCATGAAACGGATATTACTGATCGCGGCGGCATTGGCGTTCGTCCCAAAAACGCGATTGCCCATATCGGTGCATGGGCTTGCCTTGCCGGCAGCCACTTCTCCAAACCATTGGGTAAGACCTGCGTGGGTATAAGTGCCTCCCCAGAGAGACCCCGGGAAGTATCCAATCCATTCGCCCTGGTACCCAATCCACCATTTGCCCAGATAGTAACGAATGGCATATTGCTGAGGGGTCTGGGTTACACTCACCGCCATTCCAGGATGGCGTGTTTTGGAGACTTGCACGTAGCCGCAGCCGTTATAGCAGGTTGCGCTGCCGTTGACCCAATGGAAAGTGAAAAGGTGCGGGGTGGCGCTGCCCCCATTTAATCCCCGGTCGACCGTCCAGCCGATCTCCACAATTTGGCGGCCGTCGCTTGACTCGACTGCGATCTCGGCCAGGCTGTGATAATCGGATGTCGCCAGGGCTGGCAGGTTCTGTGTGAAACTGGCGGATGTGCCGGTGGCGTTGTAGTACTGGTAAGCAGAGTTATACAGGTAAAAGAGGCCGCCCGGCAATTGGGTTGTTGGATGCGTATCGGGCGACTCCCCGGACGACGGGATCAGGCGGCCCTTCGGGCCAAACCAATCCTGTGGTTGGGGGACCTGCCCGTCGGGGCATAAAGCCGGAAAAGTTTCAGCCTCCACAGTCGCGGGATCCGGCGTCAGCGCAGGGGGCGCAGCGTAAGTATTCGGTGAGAGGTCGACGCAGTGAAACAGCGTCGAACCATCAGACACAGTAGTGTTGTTTTCCCTTGTTTCGAATTTGGCCATTACCGCATTCGGGAGGATTGCCAAACAACACAGCACACGAATTGCCTTGTAGATCATCATGTTACGCTCCTTGTTGGTGGAAGCCCGGGCGCAAGCCCAGGGTCTTCTTGAAATTGCGTACCTTCCGGCGCAGTCGGCGATCTTGATGATGTCCAGGTTTTGTTCGATGGTCAACGCCGGTCATTCACCCACATCACGGCGTTTGCAGCCGCTGGCGCAGCAATTCACTCGCAAGCCGGCTGGGCGTGACGCCTTGCAGCTTTGCCTGCTTGCGTAGCGCAGCGGCGACTCCTTCTTCGATTTCGACCTCGTAGCGCCGCCCGCGAAATTCGCTGACGACTTTCACAGGGCGCCAATTTTCAGGATAGTCCGTCGTATCATGGGTATCCCAGAATTCGGCGGCTTCTTCGTAGCTGTCGAATTTTTCGGGAATGGGGTCAACTTTCTTTTTGTTTGTCATAGTATTTGCGCTCAGTTTGGGTCATGTCACGCGCAGAAATGGGCGGGGCCGCCGCGTGTGGTTTCAAAACGAAGAAAACGATCAAATATCTAGCATTACTGGTTTGTCCATAGGCAGCATAAAGATTTTCGCCTTTTGTATGCCCTTTTCCCGACAGACGCACAAGTGGGTTGGAGAATAAGACTTGCTCAACTTCGTCAATCTCTACGCCATGTTTGGCGGCTAATTTTTCGACAAATTGATCTTTCCAAATAACCGTGTAGAGATTCACGTTGCCCGTTCCTATGCGTCTCTGCTTTCTGACTTGTTTTCTTTAATTTTACACCCAATACCCAATGGGCGCGATGTCGCCCAATTACCCGTTGACATGCGTCTTCAAAAACTGCCCGGTATAAAGAGACCTCGGAGTTCTTTCAGAACTCCGAGGTCTGCTGACTGATGTTACGCGCCTGGCGTGGCCTTCTTCCTGCCGCCCTTCTTCTTTTCGGACATGCGCGTGCCACCGGCCATCTCATAAACTCCCAGCGCAGTCGAAGCGGTGTCCTGACGGTTCGTCTTTCGCTCACCGTGTCGAAAGGGGCGATTATGTAAAAAACATTATCTTCAACATTTATGGCAGCTTGTCGGAGAGGCTGAATTTGGCATGATGTTGCATAAGAGTTTTCATAACGGGAATTGCTGAGGCTATGCTAAAATGGACATGGATACTTCTACCGCTTGTCTCATAATTCACTAAACTTCTCGGCAGAAATTGTAACTACTCAGCCTGTCATTGCGAGGAGCCGTTCCACAGGCGACGAAGCAATCTCGTGTGTTCATTCAAACAATTGCTTGGAGGTTAGACGGGAAAGTCCCCGTCAGGGGATTGCTTCGGGCTGACGCCCTCGCAATGACAGATTTATTGGGGTGGCTGAGTAGTTACCAGAAATTACGAGTAGAACTTTGAATTCTGGTTTAGTTATTTATGCGGCACTCTGTAATGGAGTGAGGCCAGAGCCTTTTAGCCGCTGGAATTTATCCAATGGGGTAGGGAATAGACAGCTCTTGGCGCGTATGGCGGCCTCCCACAAAGTTCGAGTTCAACGCATAATTTGGTGCATACCCATCGGAAATAGCAGAAACCTGCCAGGAAAGGGATTATGAAAATCGAAAGACGTTTGGGCGATAGCGAGAAAATGTTCTGGTTGTTGGATCAGGCCGCAACGATAAACTTTTTTATCGTTGGCAGGGTCGAAGGGGAATTAAACCCGCAGGCTGTAAAAGATGCGCTGGAGGGATTAATGCAAATGCATCCTTTATTGTCCACCTCTCTTGAACTACGCCCGGACGGGCCTTGGTTGGTGACGAACGACCAATTACGGCCCGCGCTGACAGTGATGGAGCGGGAAAATGATGAACAGTGGCATGGGGAAATAGAAAAGGATATGAACACGCCTTTTGATTGTTATACCGGCCCCTTATGGCGAGTAAAACTATTGCATTCCCCTCAGGTCAGCGACTTACTTTTCACCTTTTATCATCCCATCAGCGATGGCGATTCGGGGGTGTATGCGCTGAGGGATTTCTTAACCCTGGCCGCAAATTGGAAACCCAATACGCCGCTGGTCATCGATCACACCTATCCGGTTCGCCCGCCGGTGGAAGAATTGCTGCCCGTCACTGCCAGGGGGTGGCCCAGGTTTAGCAAAACCATCGCTTTGATGCTCAAACAAGCGGCCTGTAATTTCCTGGATCGTCCGCAGAAATTATCCTTCACCGCCACCCCGCGCAATCAGCGCACGACCAAAATTATCCCGCGCCGTTTGCCGGCCGAGACGGTCAATCGATTGGTGGCCAAATGTCGTGAGCAGAAGACGAGCGTTCATGGCAGCTTGGGCGCAGCCATTTTACTGGCGGTTGCCAACAGGATAAAAGTCGAAGGCCCATTAAACCTGAGTTTGAGTTCCATTGTGAACTTGCGTAAAGACTTGAATCCGCCATTGGGTGATGAAATCGGTTTGCTGGCTTCGGGCGTGAGCAGCGTTCATCGCTTACGGCCCATCCCTGAATTTTGGTCTTTGGCGCGTGAAGTCAAACGCGATGTAAGTAGCGCGGTTGCTGCGACCGAAGCTCCCATCACCTTAACTTTGGTCAGGTATCTTACGCCAAAGAATGTTCTTCCCGACGCTTTTGCCGAGAGACTGACAAAAATTTTCCCCTATGCGGCTGTCTTGACGAACCTCGGCAGACTGGAGATACCCGAACAGTATGGCGC
>JBARBA010000265.1:0-7814 GCA_049792555.1 Anaerolineales bacterium | reverse complement strand
ACGCCCATTCGTCTTTGAGTGGGCGGGCAATCCATTCGGCAGGCTTGAGCGTCCGAATCAGGCTGTCAAACACAGCCGGGCCGGATTGCAAAGAACTGATTAACGCTTCGGGCTTTTTTAGATCCGGCTGGAGCAGGTTGAGATTAACAGCCTGGATCCATTCACAGAAATCACGCAGCGTTCCCTGGGCCAATTCGGGCAGGGATTTGCCTTCGGGGCGGACCCAAAAGACAGGCAGGCCGGCTTTCGAAGCGGAGTCCATATCCAGGATAGGCTCGTCGCCAACCATCAGCACCGGGCCGGAGGGCCAACCGAGTCTGCCCAGGATTTCAGCGTAATAAGCCGGGCCAGACTTGGCAAAATGGCTGGTCTCCATGGCTGTAATCATGGCAAAGGGATATTTTTCAGGAGGCAGGTTCGCCCAACGCAAACGATGCTCAATGGTCTTGAGCGGAAAAACCGGGTTGGTCGCAATCACCACGCGCCATCCCTTTTCGAAAGCATATTCAACCATTTCCACGGCAGCAGGCCGTGGGGTAGAAAATTCTTTCAGCGAAGGGAAAAAATCATCGTAGAAGCGATCAAGTTCGGACTGGAGTTCCGTGTAATCAATCCCCAGGGCAGGATAAAAATATTGATTGAAAACATCGTCCAAAGTCAGGTCCGGGCGCTCATTCTCGAACATCAGACTCCTGCCAACCAGCAATTCCCGAATCACCTGCTGCGGCTTAGCCCGATCCACGAGGAACCCGGCCAAATTTTTTAAGTAGGCCGGGACAAAAGCGTCCATATTTGAGTCGAGCAGCGTGTCATCCAGGTCAAGCAGCAATGTCAGTGGCATAAAATGGCCCATCAGCGCAGATTAAAAACCGGCGGGAGCGGATGGCATTCGCCGCAGCCGATGTGCGGCTCTTTGACGTCAAGGTTTGTCTTTTCGCAAAACGCAGTCACCTGCACCCGCCGCTGAAATGCGGCGCTTAATGGGCGGGCAACCGCGCCGCGCAAACGCAGGAATTCGCAGGCATTGGCGCGCGCAATCCCTGGGGCCGGGCAGGTCTTGCATAAATCCGCAGTCCAGGTTTCTCCGGCAGCTTTCAACAAGCGACATTCCTCCAGCGAGCGTCCGCGGAAGTAGTCGCCGTAGAAATATTTACATTCAATGCCAGAGGGGGTACGCATAATGATTCTTCAGACTCATTAAGCAACAGCGTAATACACTTCGTCCACCGGTCTTGCAAAGATTATACGCGCGTCAGGTACTCACCGGTGCGGGTGTCTACGCGGATGGTATCGCCTTCCTTGACGAAGTTGGGCACCTGGACGGAAACGCCGGTCTCGACTTTGACTTTCTTGGTGACGCCGGTGGCGGTATCGCCGCGCACAGCCGTCTCAGCCGCAATGACTTTCAGGTCAACCGAGGTAGGCAATTCGATATCGAGCGGAGCGCCTTCATAGAAGGTCAATTTGCATTCCATGCCTTCTTTCAAGAAGCCGGCAGCATCGCCAAGCATGTCACCCCTGACGGCGGGCTGGTCATAGGTCTCGTTGTCCATAAAGTGATAAAACTCGCCGTCGGTGTATAAAAATTGCACGTTATGGAAATCAAGACGCACATCCGGCACACGGTCGCCCGACTGGAAGGTTTTTTCGATATTGGCGCCGGTCTTGAGGTTGCGCGCCTTGATGCGAATGGTGGCGTTGCCGCGCCCCGGCTTGTGATGGGCATATTCCAGCACTTTGAACAACTGGCCGTCATACTCAAATGTAATGCCTTTTCGAAGATCGTTTACATCAATCATGGTCTTTTCTTTTCCTTTGGTACGGGTGGAATTCAGCCCTTCGAAAATCTCCCCCCTTGGGGAGTTCGCAGGGCAAGCGCGGCGGGATTATAGCACCGGTCAACGTTAGCTGACAAGATGACCCTGCTCACTCGCCGGGTCGTTGCGCAAAAGTTGAACGGCATGTTCCAAAACAGGCGCAATCGCCTGCAAATTCTCGACCGCGCCTTTGGGGCTGCCCGGCAAATTAACGATCAACGTCCGCCCGCGCAGGCCGGAAACGGCCCGCGAAAGCATGGCGTGTGGCGTAACTTTGAGACTGGCGGCGCGCATGGCCTCGTCCAGGCCAGGGGTCAGGCGTTCGATCACGGCGCGCGTCGCTTCGGGGGTAACGTCGCGGGGAGCAAAACCCGTCCCGCCGCTGGTCAGGATCACGTCGAGGGTTTTGCCGTCAGCCCAGGAAAGCAGCCGCGAGCGGATCATTTCCAAATCGTCGGGGATAATTTCACGGAGAACAATTTTCCAGCCCTGCGCATGTACAACTTCCGCCAGAGCCAGGCCCGAAAGGTCGGGGCGCTCACCGCGCGATGAACGGTCAGAGATGGTCAAAACGCCAAAATTTAAGACTTCAGACATTAGACAGTGCGGTGAGAAAGTCCGTCTTTGATTGTGCTGATTAAAACATCTGGCATATAGGGTTTAAGCAAAAAGGAGTTGGCGCCTGCCTTAAGACATTCCTCCTCCAGGGGCATCCCGGACGACATGATCACAACAATGTTTTTCAAACCGTCCTCCCGGCGAATTCTACGCAAGAAATCAATGCCATTGCCCTGAGTCAGGTTAACATCCAACAAAACGATATCGGGCAGATCGCGGCACAAAGCCTCGATCACATCTTCTTCTACGCTCAACGTCGTGGTTTCAAAACCCTCCATCTTGAGCAATGTGCGCAGCAAGGAAAGCATGGTCGCATCATCTTCAGCCAGCATGACTTTTGGCATCAGCATCGTCCTTCGAAGCAGGTTTCTTTTCTTTTGCAGGTTTTACAGGCCCGGTTTTTTTTACAGCCTTTTTCTTAGCTCCGCCCGCCACACTTTCCCGGCGTCCCTTCGAGAGGGCAGGTGTGGCCGGTTCCAATGCGGCGGCCAGGGCTTCATCCACGCTTTCCACAAAAATAAACTTCATCGTTTTTTTAATTTCATCGGGCACATCTTCAGTATCAGGTTCATTGCGTTTGGGCAGGATCACGGACGTCAGGCCATTGCGGTGCGCCGCCAGCACTTTTTCCTTGACGCCGCCGATGGGAAGCACCTGTCCCCGCAACGTAATCTCGCCGGTCATACCCACCCCCGGCCTGACCATGCGGCCCGAAATCAGCGACGTCAGCGCCGTGGCCATGGTGACACCCGCCGAAGGGCCGTCCTTGGGCTGGGCACCGGCAGGGATGTGCATATGAAAGTCGGACTTTTCAAAAAAATTAGTCGGCAAACCAAGCTGCCCGGCGCGTGAGCGCACGTAAGATAAGGCCGCGCGGGCCGATTCCTGCATCACGTTGCCGACTGAGCCGGTGATCTGGAATCCTTTTGCGCCAGGCATGCGCGTGGCTTCGATAAAGAGAACTTCGCCGCCGTAAGGCGTCCACGCCAGACCGGGGACGACGCCCGGAACCGCTGTGCGCGCGTTTAATTCTTCGGGACCCTGGAACGGCGGATGGTCCAACAATTCTTTCACCAACTCCGGAGTCACTTCGAAAGCCGTTTCTTTGCCTTCGGCGATGCGTGTGCCAATCTTGCGACATACCGAGCCGATATTTCGTTCCAGACTGCGCACACCCGCCTCGCGCGTATACAGGTTGACAATCACGCGCAGGGCATCATCGGTAAAAACAGCTTCTTCGGGTTTAAGCCCATTTTCACGGATCTGGCGCGGGATCAGATAGCCCTTCGCGAGTGCCACTTTTTCGCCCTCAGTATAGCCCGAAAGCGAGATAATTTCCATGCGGTCGCGCAGCGGGCCGGGGACGGTCTCAAGCGTATTGGCCGTGGCAATGAACATGACCTGCGAAAGGTCGTAGGCTACTTCCAGGTAATTATCGCGGAATTCGCTGTTCTGTTCCGGGTCGAGCACTTCGAGCAGCGCCGAAGCCGGATCGCCGTGGAAGTCCACAGTCAGCTTGTCGATTTCGTCGAGCATGAAGACCGGGTTGCGCGTTTCGATGCGGCGCAGGGCCTGCAAAATGCGTCCCGGCATCGCGCCGATATACGTCCGGCGATGGCCGCGGATTTCGGCCTCGTCGCGCATCCCACCCAGCGAAATGCGGATAAATTTGCGCCCCATGGCGCGCGCAATCGATTGACCGAGCGAGGTCTTGCCCACACCCGGCGGGCCGATAAAACACAAGATCACGCCCTCGCGGTCACGGCGGATCATATCTTCAGAAGGGACCTGCCCGTCTTTGCGTTCCAGGCGCAGCTTGCGGACGGCAAGAAACTCCAGGATGCGTTCTTTGATATCTTCCAGCCCGTAGTGATCTTTTTCGAGCACCTCGCGGGCGTGGGCAATTTCCAGGTTGTCTTCTGTGGAGACCGACCAGGGCAGCGAAACGAGCGAGTCGAGGTAGGTGCGGATCACGCCATACTCGGCGGCGGAAGTAGGCAGGTGCGAGAGCCGCTCCACCTCCCGGTCGGCCTGTTTGCGGGCTTCTTCGGGCATATTGGCGGCCTCGATCTTTTTGCGAAATTCCTCCACTTCGACGGCCTGCTCGTCGCGTTCGCCGAGTTCCTTTTGGATGGCTTTCAACTGCTCGCGCAAGAAATATTCGCGCTGCACCTTGTCGATTTCTGAACGCGCTTCGTTTTGGATTTTTTGCCCAATCTGGAGCACTTCCGTCTCGTGGACAAGGAAATTGACCAGCTTGCGCAGTTTCTCGGCGGTCGAATCGAGTTCCAGCAACTCCTGGGCGTCGGCCAACTCAATGCGCTGGAAATTGGCAATTGCGTAAACCGTCTGGAGCGGGTTCTCGATGGATGTGATTGACGAAACCAACTCGCGCGGGAAAGACGGGATCAGGTCTGCAATGCTGGCGAACTGGTCGCGGGCGTTGCGCGCCAGGGCTTCCATTTCAATCCCATCTTCCACCATCTCAGGGATGCGCTCGATACGAGCCATCAGGTATGGTTCGGTCTGGGTGAACTCCACCAGGCGAAAGCGTTCGACGCCCTGCACCAGCAGACGGATGGTTCCGTCAGGGGCGCGGAGCAGGCGATGGACGGTGGCCAGCGTCCCAACGTTGTACAGATCGTCGGGGCCGGGCATTTCCAGCTCTGGATTTTTTGCGGCCACCAGCCCGACGAAGCGGTTGCCGGCGACAACATCGTCAACGAGGTTGATCGAGCGCGGCTGACCAATCGTCAGCGGGACGGCGGTCTGGGGAAAAACGACAACGCCTCGCAGCGGGAGAATCGGAATAATCTCCGGCGCAAGGCCAATCTCTTCAACGGAAGCAGGCTGCGGGTCGGTCTTTGAGCCTTCTTCTTTGTTGTCCGAAAAACGCGTAAAAATCGACGGCAGGAACTTATCGATCAGTTCGGCATCGTTTTCGTCCATCCATTCGAAAAGGTCAACGGGGTTGGAATGCCAACGGGAGGCGGGCATGAATTTAATGGTTATCCTTTTGGGTGCGCAGGTTTGAAGGTCGAAAGTTGAAGGTCAATGGTTCTCCTTCATATTATTCGCGCCCTTCGCGAAAAATCACTTCACTTCAAGCGCCTGCCGGGCAGCGACCAGCACTTCATCGTATTTAGGCTCATTACCGAGGGCGGGCATGTAATCGACATAGGCAACGATGCCCTTGCGGTCGACCACAAAGACGGCGCGGCGCAGGATGCGGCGCTCTTCAATCAGGCAGGCATATTTCCTGCCAAAATCGGCCTTTCGGCTATCCGAAACCGTCAGTACCTGATTGACACCGGCCGCGCCGCACCAACGTTTCTGGGCATAAGGCAGGTCGGTGCTGACGGCGAAGATGACAATATCCTGACTCAAGGCGGCGGCTTCCTGGTTAAAGCGGCGCGTCTCGCGGTCACAAACCTCCGTATCGAGCGAGGGCACAGCGGCGATGATGCGCACCTTGCCCCGGGTCTCTTTGAGCGCCTTGATCGGCGTCCAATCGGTCTTGAATACGGAAAAATCGGGGGCTTTTTGCCCAACTTTGATATCGTCGCCAATCACAGTGGCGTCTTTGCCGCCGACTTGAATTAAGCCCTTGCGTTTTGTGGTCATAGTTTTCCTTTACTCGCACTGTGCGCACACCGTCACCTGCCCCACGAATTGAGCGGGGTGCGTGGACTTTGCCGGGGAGCACGCGTGTGAACATCTTTACAATGGCAAGATATTTTCCTGACGCTGGCTATTATAGCCGTTAGTGAGGGATGATAGCAAGTTACTCACGGAAATGTTAATAGAAGGTCAATACATAAAAGAGCGAGGCCGGTGAGTTCGATTCTTGGGAGAGAACGCACGCCTTACAAATTAGCTGCCAAAGCAACGCAAAATCTATTAGCATTTTGGATCATAAAACAAACCTCCGGGTTCGCTTGCCCCATAAGGGGTTAAGAACTCGGAGGTTTATTGAATGGAGCGGGGTCGGCAACTTGCGTCAGGCGTTTGAGAAAACAAGCTGCTCGTTTACCGCGCCAATATAACGGAATTCAGGAGGGTAGATCTGCGGCGCTGCTATTCCGTCCATATAACTGACGAAATATTGTTCACCGATGACCGGCCCTCCCTCGAGGGGATGGGCGTCGCTGAGTGGAATTTTGATGACGGCGTGTTTGTCGTATTGAAGAATGGCTTCGTTCGAAGTAAGACAGCGGGCGTCCAGGTCCAGAGAAAAAACTTGCACGTTCATGATCAGCAGCGGAATGTGCATAAGGCAGCCTCCTTTGCTTATAAATAACTATACTCCTTTTTTCGTTTTTTGTCACTGACAATAACGAAAACAGACCTCCGGGTTCGCTCGCCCCATCAGGGGTTAAGAACTCGGAGGTCTGTTGAATGGGACGGGTTCGGCAACTTGCGTCAGGTGCTTGAGAAAACAAGCTGCTCGTTTACCGCGCCAACATAGCGGTATTCAGGAGGGTAGATCTCTTGGGCTATTCCGTCCACATAGCGAACAAAATAGCGCTCACCAACGACCGGTCCTCCATTGACCGGGTGAGCGTCGCGGAGCGGGATTTTGATGACGGCGTGTGTGTCATATTGAAGAATGGCTTCTTTCGAAGTAAGGCAGCGAGCAGCCATGTTTAGGGAAAAAACTTGTACGTTCATGATGAGCAGCGGGATGTGCATAAGACAACCTCCTTAGCTTAAAAAGACTATACACCGCTTTTTGTCTTTTGTCCCTGGAATTAATACCAGTCTTTTCGAGTGGCTTTGGCTCATGTGTAACCTGCGCGCAAAGCAACGAGAACAGTCAATGGCACTGAAAAGGTATAACACTAACCATTCCCATGCTTATCATTTATGCAAGAAGTTTGTTCTTAGGATATTTGTCACTTGGAATGGAGCGTTATTTCGCGGTATAACTTTTAAAGATGTTTTGACCACAGCAAAAACTACAAAAACTTCACCGGAGGAAACAATCAATGAAAATAACACTCACGTCACTCACCGTCTTCGCAGTTGCCATTTTGTTGGCAATATCTGTGTTTGGAGGCAACGGAACTGCCTTCGCCAAGGGAAGCGATATTCCTGCGGCCCAGCAACAAGCAGGTTTTCGTTGGCAAATGGCAATGCAACTGAGACCCGACACAACCGGCGCGCCCGTGGAAGCGATCTCAGCTTTGGGGAAAAACGGAGTCACGGCAACCATCTCAGACAAGAAACTTGTTATGAATGGGCAGGAGAATCTGGAGCAGATGCGAACAGCGTTGTTCGATACGGCCTCACCCTGGATGGACTTTTTGGGCGGGCCGGTTGACTTGACCTTGCACCTGCCCGCGAGCGGGACAGCCATTACACTCAAGCTCGAAGCGC
>JBARBA010000264.1:0-5191 GCA_049792555.1 Anaerolineales bacterium | reverse complement strand
CTGTATGCCATTGAAAGCAACTGCCCGCACATGCGTTACTCGCTGATGGACGCGCGCATTACAGACGACGGCGGCATTATCTGCCCCTTCCACCACAGCGCCTTTGACCTGGCGACCGGCGACGTGAAAGAATGGTCGCCCTGGCCGCCCTTCTTTGGGCCGGTGATGGGCAAAATGGCGCGCGAGCGCGTGTTGGTGACGTTTCCGATCAAGGCTGAAGACAACTTTATCTGGGTTTCACCCAACCCCCAAAATGTCTGAAAAGCTGTTGGGGTTCTGGAAATTCGTCCGTTCGGAGCGCGCCTTTATCTGGCGCGCTTTTTCAATTGCGCTGATCCTGCGCCTGATCCCCGTGCTGCTCTCGCCCCAACTGGCCATCGGCCTGGACGACATGTTCCAGTACGACATGCTGGGCCGCAGCATCGTCAGCGGCAACGGCTTCCGCTGGTACGCCCAGTCCGACCTGGCCCTCATCCAGCAATACGTCAAGCTCGACCTGACCGGCATCCACTACGACCCGCGCGGCATCGAGACGGCCTTCCGCGCGCCGCTCTACCCGGCCTTCCTGGCGCTGGTCTACTTCTTCGCCGGCGCGGGGCCGGGGCGCTTTTTCGCCGTCCGCCTGGTGCAGGCGCTCTTGAACGCCCTGCTGATCCCCCTCACGTATGCCCTGGCGCGACGGCTCTTCCCCGAAAAACCCGCCGTCGCGCGCCTGGCGGCCTGGGCGGTGGCCTTTTACCCGATATTAGTCATCTTCCCGCTGGCGCTGGCCACCGAGAACCTGTTTTTCATCCTGCTGATCGGCTTCGTCCTGACCCTGGTGATCGCCGCGCAGACGCGCCAAATGCGTTATTTCGTGCTTTCCGGCGTCTTGATCGGGCTGACGGCCCTGACGCGCTCTGTGATCCTGCCTGCTGGCGCGCTGGCGGCGCTGTGGGCCTGGTTCCTGCTGCGCGAGCGTCTCAAGGCGCTTGCGCTGCTGGCGGCCATCCTGATCGTCATCGCGCCCTGGATCGCGCGCAATTCCCTGCTCTACGGGCGCTTGACCTCGATCGAGCTTTCCCTGGGCTACAACCTGTACGTCGGCTACCACCCGCAAAGCACCGGCACGTTCACCTACGGCCCCTCGCTCGACCTGCTGACCATCGCCGACGACGCCGAGCGTGAGCGCATCGGCACCGAGAAGGCCATCGAATTCATCAAGGCCGACCCGGGGCGCTTCTGGTACCTGGCTGCGCGCCGCGCGGGTTATTTTTTCGGCCTCGAACGCCGCGCGTTGACCTATTTCTACACCAACGATTTTTTCGGCTACATCCCATTCCCGCTTTTGTTAATGTCCGCCATCCTGTTCCTTAGCCCGTTTGTGATCGTTTCCTGTTCTGCGGCCTTTGGCCTGGCCCTTATGCGTTGGGACCGGTCTACCCTTATCCTGCCTCTCGTTATCGCGGCCTATACCCTCCCGCACATTTTCCTGCTGGCCGACGACCGGCTGCACTTTGTGCTCGCGCCGCTCTTTGCCGTCCTGGCGGCCTTGTGCTGGGCCGATGGCTGGCCTGCCCTGCGAACGCGCTGGCAGACGCCCGCAGGGCGTTGGGCGCTGGCCCTGGCTGCGCTGGCAGTGGTCCTGCTCTTTGCTGCCTGGGGCCTTGAACTTTACCGCGATGCTGATAAACTATCCATCCTCTTTGGCCCGACCGGCAATACTGCCTGGTTTCCGTACTAAAGCTTTTTAACCACAAAGGCACGAAGACACAAAGAAAACCAGGTTCTTTTTTAACTTCGTGACTTGGCGTCTTCGTGGTTAAGTTTTTTGGCAAAATGAAAGAACCAAATGTTGAAAACCCTCTTCAAAACCGACCTGCATTTCGACTGGAAGATCGTGACCATCACGATCGTCAGCACGCTGCTTTTCATGGTCGATTACTATCACAACCTCGTCCCCGGCTGGGACCTGGACGGCTTGATCCTGTACTTTATCGTCCCGATGCTGGTCATCCTGTTTGTCTTTCGGGAAAACCCCAAAGAATATGGCTTCCAACTCGGCGATTGGAAAGCCGGGCTGACGATTACAATGGGGGCGCTGGTTGTCATCCTGCCGGTTTTGTGGCTGCTGGTGCATGGCGACGCGGGCATGAAGAAATATTACGATACCCCGCTTAACATGCCCATCCCGTTGTATACTTTCCTCGAAATCTTCGGCTGGGAGTTCATCTTCCGCGGCTGGCTGACCTTCGGATATGCGCGCAAATTCGGCGCGAACGCGCTCTGGCTCCAGGCGGTGCCGTTTGCGCTGATGCACCTCAGCAAACCCGAAGTCGAAACACTCTCGACGATCTTCGGCGGTTTTATCTTCGGCTGGATCGCTTACCGCACGAAGTCCTTTCTCTATCCATTCCTGATCCACTGGACGATTCTTACGTTTGTCATCCTGGTGGCCCGAGGCGCATTTGGCTAACTTTAATATTACCCCGGCGCTCGAAGCGGATTTTCCCGCCATCAAAGCCTTGATCCACGAGGTTGGCATCAACCCGATGAGCCTCGACTGGCGGCGTTTCCGCGTGGCGAAAGCCGTCGAGGACGGTCAACTGATCGGCTGCGGACAGTTGAAACCGCACGGCGACGGCAGCGTGGAATTGGCCTCGATTGCCGTTGTTCCGGCCTGGCGCAGGCAGGGCGTCGCCAGCGCCATCATCCAAAAACTGATGGCCGAAGGTCCTCGTCCACTCTACCTGACCTGTCTGTCTCACAACGGGCCGCTCTATGAGAAATTTGGCTTCCGCACTGTGACCGGCGCTGAGTTGCCGCAGTACTTCCGCCGCTTGAGCAAAATAGCCGGTTTGGTCAATGCGCTCAGTAGGGCGCAGAGAAAGATGCTGGTCATGCGGCTTGATTAATTCGATCAGAGATATTTTCCACCGGACAGAACAAAGGCTAAGATGCTATCCTAAAAATAATAGTGTTGTCATTGCGAGGAGCCGTTCCACAGGCGACGAAGCAATCCAGTGCTTACATTCAGACAATTGTTTGTAGGTTAGGCGGGATTGCTTCGGGCTGGTGCCCTCGCAATGACATTTGGAAACAGTAGTTTGAATTTTAGGATAAGTTCTTAGAAACGAGATTCTCTCCGGTAGAGAAGAGAGAGTAACGATGAAAAACATTGTCAATGTTTTGATTGGACTATTGCTGGGCTTGCTGGTTGCGGGTGGGCTGTTCCTGACGGCGCGTGCGCCCGTCGGGCAGGCTGTGGTGCTTTTGCCGTCTCCCACGCCCGCGCCCATCACGGTTTACGTCACCGGCGCGGTGCAGCGGCCCGGCGTCTACAGGCTGCCGCGTGAGAGCCACCTGGTGGACCTGGTTCAGGCCGCCGGGGGATTCATGGAAGGCGCAGATTTAAACCAGGTCAACCTGGCGCAAATCCTCAAGGATAGCGACCGGGTTGACGTGCCGGGACAGTCGCCTTTTGCCACGCCCGTGCTGACCATCGGCGATAACGGCCTTTTGGTCACGCCCACGCCTCCCGGCGGGGCGGCAGTCAACATCAATACGGCCCCGCTTGAACTGTTGGAGAAGTTGCCCGGCATCGGCCCGACCACCGCCCAGGCCATCATCGATTATCGCAAAGCCAACGGGCCATTCCTCACCATTAACGACCTGCTAAAAATCCCCGGCATTGGCCCATCGACCCTGGAGAATTTGAAGGGACTGATTACGGTCGGTTCGTGAGCGGGCATATTGTGAAGATGCAAAACCAGGGCGACCTTTGTGGCTGCCCTGGTTTTTTGTGCGTGTCCAATATCCTATTTCCCAAACAAACTCAGGATATACACAATCAACGGCGCAACCGCCAGCGCAGGCAGGAAATTTCCGACCTTTATCTTTTTGATTTCAAGCAGGCTGCTCATGCCCAAGCCCATCAGGAGCACGCCGCCGGTGGCGGTCATTTCGTTGATCATCGTTTCGCTCAAGATGGCGCTCAATTGGTGCGCCAGCAGGCTGATTCCGCCCTGGTAGACCAGCACCGGGATGGCGGCGAAAAACACGCCCACTCCCAGCGTGGACGAAAAAGCAATCGCGATAAAACCGTCCAGCACCGATTTGATCGACAGCGTCAGGTAGTCGCCGCGCAGCCCGTCGCTGATCGAACCGAGGATCGCCATCGGCCCGGTACAAAAAATCAGCGAAGCGCTCAAAAATCCGCGCACAAAGCGGCTGGATGCGCCCCCGTCGCCGCGCGTAAACTTGCGTTCCAGCCAGCCGCCCAGGGCCTCGATCCCGTCCTCGATCCGCCACCATTCGCCCAAAATCGCGCCGATCAGCAGCGCGCCCAGCACGATCAGCGCGTTGCCGGTTTTCAGGAACATCTGGATGCCGATTGCAAAGACAAACAGCCCCATGCCCGAAATGACGGTCTTTTTCAATTGTTCGGGCAGGCGCGCGCCGAAGAACATGCCGAGGCCGCCCCCGATCAAAATTGCTACGACGTTAATCAGTGTGCCGATCATGGTTTTTTTGCCAGGGATGTGGATTGTCCGGCGTGTTGGTTTTCAAGCAGTTCCAGCATGAAGCACAACGAAGAGAGCCGGTTGAGATAAGCCAGCAGGTGCGGGTTTTCCAACCCGCCTTGGTGGAACAATTCCACCACACGCCGCTCTGCCCGGCGCACCACCGTCCGCGCCAACGACATGGCGGCGCTCGAAGGGTTTTCGCCTGGGATGATAAACTCGCGCGGCATGGGGACGCTTTCGCTCAGGGCGTCGGTCTGCGCTTCGAGCCACTGCACCCGCGCCGCGTCAATCGAACGGAAGCGGACGGCATTCTCAGGCGTTGCGCCCACTTCGGCCATCAACTGGTACAGGTCGCGCTGGGTTTCGAAGATCAATGCAGCGGTCTGCGCTGCGCGCGCCGAGGCGCGCGCCAGCCCCAGCGCGGCGGTGGCCTCGTCCAGCGCGCCCAGGGCTTCGATGCGCAAGTCAAATTTGGCGACGCGCCCTTCGCCGAGCAAACCAGTATGGCCTTCATCGCCAGCGCGCGTGTAAAAAGGGGACATGGCGGTGATTATACCTTTTCGGTTCAGATTTTAGACTTTAGATTTTACAGAGTGCCGCGTAAATAACGAAACCAGAATTCAAATTTCTACTCATAAATTCGGCTCTCCGAGAATTTTCGTGATTCCCCAACCCGTAGGTCGGGA
>JBARBA010000263.1:0-6775 GCA_049792555.1 Anaerolineales bacterium | reverse complement strand
CAATATCCCCGTCTTCGACAAGCTCTTCCCGCTCTTTTTCGGCTCCGACCAGCCGCCGATGATGGGCAACGACCTGTCGGATGAATTGACGCCCGAAGAAGCCAAAATGCTGGCCGAGGCTTTGCGCCAGTTTACCGAGCAACTGCGTCAGCAAATGGAACGCCTGATGAACGGCCAGCCGCTCACGCGTGAAGAGTTGGAGCAACTGGCCCAAATGACCGGCCTGAACGCCACCGACGACCTGCGTTACCAGAACTGGCTGGCCCAGCGCATGGAGCGCGCCATGTCCTCGCCCGAAGTGCGCGAAGCCATGAAGGCCTTGATGGAGCAGTTGGCCCAAATGGGCATGAACCGCGAGCGCCTGGAGCAGATGCGCGAACTGATCCAGCAAAACTTGCAGGCCATGCAGCAGCAGTTAAACCAGTTTGCCGGGCAGCGCATCGCCGAGAACCTGAGCCAGCGTCCGCCCGACGCCGGGGCCGAAGGCCTGATGGACCGGCCTTTTCGTTCGCTCTCCGACGAAGACAAAAACGCCCTGATGCGCGAAGTCAAGCGCCTGGCGGCGGCCCTGCGCACGCGCATCGCCCTGCGCCAAAAACGCGCCAAAACCGGCCACCTGGACGCCAAGTCCACCATCCGCGCCAATTTGAAGCACCAGGGCGTCCCGATGGAAATTCGCCACCGCGAGCGCGTGCGCAAGCCCAAGCTCGTGGTGATTTGCGACGTGAGCACCTCGATGCGTTTTTGCTCCGAGCTGATGCTCAGTTTCCTGTACGCATTGCAAGGCCAGGTGCGCAAGACCCACGCTTTTGCCTTTATCGACCACCTGGAGTATATCTCCGGCGATTTCAGCGGCGCGGACGGCAACGAAGCCATTGCCCAGATCCTTTACCGTATGCCCGCCGGTTCCTACAATACCGACCTGGGAAGTTCGCTGAAAAACTTCGACGACGATTACCTGGATACGCTCAACGGCAAGACCACCCTGATCGTCGTCGGCGACGGGCGCAACAACTACAATAACCCGCGCCTCGACCTGTTCACGCAAATGGCGCGCCGCGCCAACCGCACGGTTTGGCTTAACCCTGAGCCGCCCGCCCTGTGGGGCAGCGGCGACAGCGACATGCCCGGCTACGCTCCGCTGTGCAGCTCGGTCTTCAAAGTCAGCACCCTGGCCGAGTTGACTGCCGCGGTGGACCATTTGTTGGCGGCGTAAACAAGAGACTGTCACCTTGAAGGTGACAGTCTCTTGTCAAATGCTTGACTACCATTCCCATTCTTTTGGCTCTCCGAGAATTTCCGTGATCCACCCCAACCCGTAGGTCGGGAATAATCCCGACCTACGGGTTGGCCCCCAGATATGGGATGTATCACGCTGATTCTCAGAGAGCCATTCTTTTTCGTCCCAGTCTGTGGATGTGACTTCATCCAACAGTTGGCCGTCGCCTTGGGCAGCCATCACGCCGAACCGCTGATCCCAATTGTGGCGACTCGGGTGAGCGGAACGGATCACAACCTGATTGGGCTGTACATCCAACTCAACTTCCGTTCCCAACCCGGCCTGCTCCAACAATGCTTTTGGAATACGAATGCCTTGAGAGTTGCCGATTTTAACAATACGAGCCTTAAGAATTGTGGTCATGGCTACCATTTCCGTTTTGTTCGGTCATTTCAAGAAAAGCGCCCACCACGGCCGGGTCAAAGTGTGTGCCAGCCAGTGAGCGGATATATTCCAGCACTTTCCTTTTCTCCCATGCTTTGCGATAGGGCCGGTCTGAGTTGAGCGCGTCCCACACATCTGCGATGGAGAAAATACGCGCCCCCAGGGGAATCTGCTCACCTTTCAAACCGCGCGGGTAGCCGGAACCGTCCCATTTTTCATGATGGCAGTACGGAATATCCAGCGCGGGGTGTAAATACTCGATGGGGGAAAGCATTTCGTAGGCGTAGGCGGGATGTTTGCGCATGATCACCCACTCTTCATCGGTAAGCGCACCGGGTTTCAGCAAAATGGCGTCGGGAATGCCCATTTTGCCGATATCGTGCAAAAGGCCGCCGCGCCTGATCTGCACAAGCTCTTCTTTCGCCAAGCCAAATTTACGCGCCACTTGCAGGGTTAATTCGGTCACGCGGCGCGTGTGGCCTTCGGTTTCCCTGTCTCGCAGGTCCAGCGCCTTCGACCAGCCATCCAGCGTGGTGTCATACGCCTGTTCGAGTTTGATCTTCGAGTTGTGCAAATCGCTAAACAGGATGGCATTGTCAACCGCGATGGCGGCTTGTTCGGCCAGCGCATTGAGGAAATCGAGCCATTCTTCGTCCGGTTCAAGCCTGGCGCGGTGGAGGATTTCAAGCACCCCCTTTACTTCTTCCTTGGCAATCAAGGGAACGCCAAAATAAGTGACGAAATGATCCTCGGCCAGGAGGGCGGTTCGTATGAAATTCTCCGGTTTTTCCCGCAGGTCTGGAATATGAATCGCGCGGCGCTCCAGGAAGACGCGGCCGGTATATCCCCGGTTGAGGGGCATCGAAAAAGCTTCAAGCCCCCGGGAGCGGAAGCCGTTCCCGGCAATATAGCGCAGCGTGTGCGTATCTGCGTCAAACAACAGCGCGTCGGCAGCGTCGACGTTTAATTGCCGGGTGACGTGGCCGAGCAGGGTTGTTAAACTCTCTTTCAGGTCAAAGCTGGAAGCAATCGCCCGGTCGATTTCGCTTAACGCGGTCAGGTGGGCAAGCTGCTGCCGTATTTTTTCTTCCGCCCGCTTGTTTTCGGTAACGTCTCGAGAGATGGTGGACAGATACTCCAGGGTTCCGTCCGGTTCTTTATGCGCCAGGATCACCTGCGCCACCGGAATTTCGCGCCCGTCGCGGGCCAACCGCGCCGCCTCGCCGCTCCAGACCCCATCCCGGATGGCGGTCGGAATCCCCACTTTTTCAATGATCAGGTTGGCCCACTCAGGGCTTAAGTCCCTGATTCTCAAGCCGGTAATATCTTCGTCCTCGCCAATGCCAACCATTTTGCGTCCGGCGCGGTTGATGTAGGTGATATGCTGGCCTGGATCAACGACGGTAACGAAATCAGGCGTGGCTTCCAGCATGGCGGTCAGGCGCGCCTGTGTGCGTTCTGCCTGTTTACGTTTTGTAATATCGCGCATGGCCACGACTCTTAGCTTACGCCCCTTGAAAGTAATCTCCCTTGACTGGGTTTCCACCGGGAATGTTGTGCCGTCTGGTCTTGCGATGTAGATTTCGAGTGGTTCCGTTGAGCCTGTTCGCATGTTTGCCCTGACGCGCTCAAACGATTCGGGCGCAGGGGGCATCACTTCCAAACCGTTTTTGCCGATTAAATCCTCAGGTTTGCTGTAGCCACACAACTCCGCAAAAGCCTGGTTGGCATCTTGAATCACGCCTTGATCGTGGATCATGACGCCTTCGAAAGTTGCCTGCGAGAGGCTGCGGAATCGCTCTTCACTTTCACGCAGTTTCTCTTCCGCTTCCCTGCGCTTGGTGACATCGCGCATGTTGATCACAATGGCTTGAACGCTTGGCTCCGCAAGCAGGTTGTGGACAACTGATTCGACCCAGATCCATGAGCCGTTTTTATGGCGGACGCGATATTCAGCCGAAATGGCCGCGCCCGGCTCTTTCAACATTGCGCGACGGCGCGCGGCAGATTCGGTGTGATCGGGGTGTATAAAATCTCGCGCATGCCTGCCAAGCACCTCTTCGGATGTGTAACCGGTGACGCGTTCACTGGAAGGGGCGTAGTAAACGATCTTGTTTTCGGCGTTGACCAGCAGCAGCGCATCCCAGCTATTTTCGATCAACGCGCGGAAACGTTTTTCACTGTGTCGCAGCGTTTCTTCGGCCAGTTTGCGCTCGGTGATGTCTGTGGCTATGCCCAGAACGTCCACCGTTCCATCCGGCCTGAACAAGGGAACTTTGATGGTGTAAAACCAATGCTGTTCTCCGTTGGGGGCCGTATTTAATTCTTCCCTGATAATTTTTTGCCGCCTGCGGATCGCTTCCCGGTCGTCGTCGACATACGCTTGCGCTTCTGTTTGGCTGAGATGGATAGCCTGCGTTGATTTCGATAAGAGTTGCTCAAGGGTGGTTCCGTAATACGTTGCGATGTACTGGTTGGCAAACAGCATTTTGCCTTGTTCGTCGACCACAAAGATCATGTTGGGTGACGTATCGACGATTTGCTGCAAGAAGCTGCGGGTTTCCTGCAAGGCCGCCTCTGTTTGTTTGCGCTCGGTAATATCTTCGATAATTCCTTCTATGCGTATCAAGCGGTCGTTCGCATCATGGACGGGGGTTATATGCAGGTTGCCGATAAATGTGCTGCCGTCCTTGCGCCGGTATACATTTTCGAAGGTTCTTAGCTCCGGGTTTTCTGCCACCAGGCGCAGGATCTCAACCCGGCGGTTTGGGTCGGCAAACACGTTGCTGGCCACATTCTTGATGCTTTCCATCACATCCTGGGGCGAGTCGTAACCAAACATGCGCGCGAATGCCCGGTTGACAGAGATCACTTCATCTTCCGGCGTAGACTGAAAGATTCCCAAAATGGCGTTGTCGAATAACCTGCGGTAATTTTCTTCACTTTCGCGCAGCGCATCTTCGGCCTGCTTGCGCGCGGTGATGTCTTTCACCGCGCCAATGATGGCGGTCACTCTATTTTCCCGCTCATCCCATTCCGGCCGCGCAATAAGCTCAACCCATCTCCAGTGGTTGTCTGCGGTGTAAGAGCGGCATTCCAACACGTCGGCTTGCCGGGTGGTGACCATTCTTTGGAGAAATTCCCGGAATTTGCCCAGGTCGTCTGGATGAATGATCTTGTTCCACGATTCAACCGTCCGGGCATCCTGCGGGGAACGTCCGGTTATTTTGTAAAAGCTATCGGTCACGAAATCCAGCGAAATTGTCCCGTCAACGGCGATGCCGACTTTATAAATATAGTCTGAAGCCAACTCGGTAATCATTCGATAACGTTGTTCGCTTTCGCGCAGCGCCTCTTCGGCCTGCATGCGCTCGGTGATGTCTTTGATTGCGCCAACGATGGCGGTCGCTCTGTTTTCCTGCTCATCCCATTCAGGTCGCGCAAAAATCTCAACCCCGCGCAAGCGCTTATCACCGGTGAAAGCCCGGCATTCCAACCGGCCGGCTTGCCGGGTAGTGACCATCCTTTGGAAAAATTCCCAGAATTTATCCAGGTCGTCTGGATAAACAATCTCGTTCCACATTTCAATGGTCTGGGCATCTTCAAGAGAGCGTTTGGTGACTGCGTAAAAACGATCGGTCACGAAATCCAGTGAGGCCGTCCCGTCAGCGGCGATGCCAACTTTATAAATGTAATCTGAAGCCAGTTCCGAAACCATCTTATAGCGTTGTTCGCTCTCGCGCAGCGCCTGCTCTGCCCACTTGCGCTCGGTGATTTCCTGCGCCGTGCCGCGCAGGAGGGCCGGCGCGCCGTCCTTATCCCGCGTCAGTTCTGCGGCTTCTGCCCGGATGACATGGATGGAGCCATCCTGCCAAACGATGCGGTATTCCAGCGCTTCGGGCTTGCCCCCGCGTATCACGTTGAGGTTGCTCTGCTCCACTTTGGCGCGGTCATCGGGGTGAATGGCTTGCGCGATGACATCCGGCAGCGCGCCCGAAAAGGTTTCTTGATCCACCCCAAAGATGACGTACATCTCGTCCGACCAATCAAGCCGGTTGGTTTGCATGTTCCACGTCCAGCTTCCCATTTTGGCAAAGCGCTGCGCCTGACGCAGGCCGAATTCTGATTCGCGCAGCGTCTCCTCCATCTGTTCGCGCTCGGTAATATCGCGCATAAAGAGCAGGGAGGCCGGGGCGCCCTGGTAACGATAGGGAGCGCTGGCTACTTCCACATCCAAAATGGTTCCATCGGGCCGAATTAGCTTCTCTGTTGTCAGTGGCAGGGTTTTGCCCGCATGTTGCTGTTCGAAGCGCGTCTTGATCCTGGCGTGATCTGCCTGACGGACAAAGTCCGTCAGCGGTTTGCCGATCAATTCTTCTGCATTTGCGACGCCCAGCATTTTCACCCCTGCCGGGTTGATCAGCCGCACAATCTGACCGTCATGCACCACGATTGTCTCAGGGGATTGCTCGAAGATGTTGCGATAAATTTCTTCGCCATCGTCGAATTGTCCCCGTTGTTGCCTGTTGATTTTTTTGTTGATCTGGGACATGTTCACCTCTGACAAATTCTGGCTGGCTTGAGCAGACCGTTGAAGGCATAATCATCAGGGATGGCGTAAGCGCTTTACCTTCGTAGGGAAATCGTTTGACGCGGAATTTACCCTGCCGGGACGATGCCTTGATTTTTCGACCGGGTTTTCAGGTTTTAAAGAATAACCAAAGCTTTGCAGATATTCCATACTATTAGTATACAACTCAATTGAGTAGTGGGAACAGCCTTTTTTACACCGACAGCGCCCGAACCTCAAACCCTTCGGGTATACTACTCTCTACTCGTGACTGCTCAGCCACCCCAATAAATCTGTCATTGCGAGGGCGTCAGCCCGAAGCAATCCCCTGACGGGGACTTTCCCGTCTAACCTCCAAGCAATTGTTTGAATGAACACACGAGATTGCTCACCTGCCCAGACCGCAGGTACTGGGTCGTCGCCTGTGGAACGGCTCCTCCATTAGACTTGGAGTAAGATTGTTTTGCCAAACAAGGGTTGAATAAGTCTACGGCTCCTCGAGAGCAAAATGCTGAGACAGGAAGCTCACATTGCGAAAGAGA
>JBARBA010000262.1:0-7099 GCA_049792555.1 Anaerolineales bacterium | reverse complement strand
TGTGCGCCCCAGAAAACGCTATTATCAATGGCATCTCGGATAGATTTGTTCATCTTTCCAACCTGTGGAAAGATAGGACCTTCCCCACTTCCAAGACCTGCATCCATAAGTTGGCGAATATTTTCGCTAAATTGCTTGACTACATATGGGTCGCCCGTTTCATAGTTTGTAAATGGTCTGGGCCAGCCAGTCATCAAAGTCATAACTCTGTGCGCTGGAATTAAAAAAAGCGATTCCGGCTTCTTATTCTTTCTTTGTGCCAACAATTTTTCGAGATTTAATTCCTGATTATCAACTTGTATGAAAGTCTTATCATTCCAAATTTCTCGCATTCCTTCTCCAAAATATAAGTGAAGGAAGTCTTTGCTGTTCTGCCAATGAAAACCGTGCTTTTTGAGAGTTTGGGAAATGTTCTGAAAATCTAAAGATAGTTTGATTAATTGTAAAAAAATACTTTTGCCACTGGCTTGAGGCCCTACAAAAACAGTCATATCGCCGAATGTAATATCCGCCTGGGCAAGTTGCCCCAAATTCCTGACAGTAATTTGCTTCATACCATTTCTTCTCCTGATGTCACATAGGACAGGCTTTCTTCGATTGTATCATTTTGCATCAAGGATGGTCGAAAGAGCAATCACCCCGCCCTATCGTGGCAACGAAAAACAAATCCGTGCGCCGGAGCCGGGATGGGAATCGACCCAGATGCGCCCGCCGTGGGCTTCGACGATGGCGCGCGCCAGGAACAAGCCCAACCCCGCGCCCTTGGTCTTGCGGACGGCGGCGTCGGCGCGGTAGAAACGGTCGAAGATGTGCGGCATGTCGCGCGGATCAATGCCGGGGCCTTCGTCGCTGATGGTGACGATGACCTGCTCGGGGCGCGCCTGCCCGCTGATGCGGATTTCGCCTTTGGGCGCGTATTTAATGGCATTCGAGATCAGGTTGGAGAGCACCTGTTCGATGCGGGTCTCGTCGGCCAGGATAATGGGGAATTTTTCGGGGAAATCGACCACAAGGGTGTGGTGTTTCGTCTGGGTTTTGAAGCGTTCAGCGAGGCGCCCGGCCAGGGCCGGCAGGGACACGTCGGCCCGGTTTAACGTGAGGCCCCCGGCTTGCAGGCGCGAGGCGTCCAGCAAGTCTTCGATCATTTTGGTCAGGCGGTCGGCTTCGTCTTCGATGACAGCCAGGCTGTCTTGAATGGTGCGCTTGTCCCAGCGGGCGTCGTCGCGGCGCAGGGTGGAGGCGTAGCCTTTGATGAGGGCCACAGGGGTTTTGAGTTCGTGGCTGACAATGGAAATAAAGGTGGCTTTGATCTCGTCGGCGGTGCGGAAGTGGCTGATGTCGCGCACGGTGACGATGATGTTACGGAGTTTGGCTTCTGCGTTGAGCAGCGGGGCATAGGTAACGCCGACCGGGATGGGCGGCGGTTCGGGGCGTTTCAGGTCGCCTTCAACGTAGAGGTGGGCGTTGGGGGTCAAGGGCCAGTCGGCGGCGACGGCTTCGGTCAGGGTCAGACCGTCGGGTTTGCCAATCCAGCGGATGATTTCGTCGTGCGCCCTGCCCTGGATGGCTTCGCGCGGCTGGCCGTAGATGCGCTCGAAGGCCGGGTTGACGCGCTCGACGGTGTGATCGGCGGTCAGGATCAGGATGCCGTCGGCGGCAGAGTCGATCAGGGCGTCGAGGCGTTGTTTTTCGTAGAGGCTCTGACCGTAAAGCTGGGCGTTGAAGACGGCGATGGCGGCCTGGTCGGCAAAGGATTGCAGCAGTTGTTTGTCGTTGGTCGAGAAAAGGTCGGGGTAGGAGCGGAAGATGAAGGTGACGCCGATGACCTGGCCGTGTGTGACCAGCGGCAGGCCGACGCCGTTGAGCAGGCCCATGCTGGCGGTGTAGGCCAGGTCTTTGAGCATGCGGTTGAGTTCGACCACGTCCAGTTCGGCGACGGTTTCTTCGGCCAGGAGCGGTTCGAGGTAGCGCAGGAAGGCGGGCGGGATGCCGTATGCAGCGCTGACGCGCCAGGAGTTCTGTTCTTTGAGGGCGATCAGCCCGGCCTGCCCGGCCAGCATTTCGATGGAGATACGCAAAATGCGCGCGAGCAGTTTTTCCAGGTCGAGTTCCTGGGTGACGGCGCGCGCGATTTCGAGCAGGTAGTCGCGCTGGCGAACACGAAAGTCAGGTAACATTAGTAGCGGATGGTGAAACGGACAAACGGATGGGAACGGATTTCTTTCAACGGACTCTATCGCGGATTCACGGATGGGAACGGATTTTCTTGGTGAAGGTATTTTATCATTCTTGGCAGGGTGGGTGTGTGATTGCGCTGTTGAGTGATGGGGCGCGCCCGGATGGGCCGCTTTGTGGCTGGCGGTGGGGAATAACAAAAAACTTCCGAGGTGTGACTCCCGGAAGTTTTTTGTGCCTGTAGCGTGGGGGTGTTTAAGGCCCTACATATGTAAAGCGCAGCATACTGAAAGATACCGTGCGCGTCGCTTGTGGTTCAGTGTTGAAATCGGTCAGGATGACATAATTACCCGCGCCTGCGGCGAAATGATAGGCACCGAGGTCAGCCCATTGGTCGTTGAGCGGCTTCTGGTCGATTACGACCGTTTGCGACAAAGAACCGCCCGGATAAACCAGATAGCGGGCGTCAGACGTATCATACCCGATGGTTATGGCGGGACTGCACCAGATAATTTGATTATGCGCGGCAACAAAGGCCTCGACTTTATATTGACCGTCGAGCGGCAGGTTGGGCGTCCACCTGGCAGAATTCGTTGAGTTTACCTGTATGTTGGTATTTAATGTCAGGTAAAGGTCAGTAGCGCCATAGCCTGCGCCGGCAATTTTATACCAGCTTGAACTGGCGCATATTCCCTCCGCCGGTGTAAGCGCCGCGTTGACGATGATCGGCGCAGGGGTTACCGTTACCGGAGGGGTACCGGTAACGGTGGATGTCGGCGACGCGGTCAGAATGGGCGTGGCAGTTATCGTTGGGGTGGACGTTTGGGCGGGAAGACTGCCTGTTGGCGTCGGCGTGGCTGTTTTTGCGAGTGCGGCGGTTGGCGTCCGGGTGGGCGTTTTTGTGCGCGCGGGAGTCGGCGTCCGGGTAGGTGTTTTTGTGCGGGTGGCAGTTCGCGTTCGGGTAGGAGTGGCAGTTCGTGTCCGGGTGCGTGTGGGCGTCGGCGTTCGGGTGACTGTGGGGGTCGGCGTCCGGGTGCGCGTGATTGTTGGCATCCGGGTGGATGAGGGAGTGGGCGTCCGGGTGGATGTGGCGGTTGACGTCCAGGTGGGAGTAAGAGTCGGCGTACGGGTGAGTGTGGCAGTCGGCGTCCAGACGGGCGTGGGGGTGGGGTTGTTTGGGTCATGCAGCCAACCGCTAACCGGGATACTGTTCTGAACGACCCAATTTACGACTGCATGAGTTTCGGTCCCATTGGCTGCCGCGTTTTGCTCGATGACCGTGATGACGCCATTGCCGTTTGCATCCACACTGGAAGCCGACACAACGGAGGTATGCCCGTAGGTCGTGGCGGGGCCGTAGCTCAGGACGTCTCCCGGCGCGGGCACGGCTCCTGCCACCCCGTTACCGATTTGCGCCAGCATATCGCCCGAATAGTTCCAGACCACATCTTTGCCGTTGGCGCTGTAAGGGGCAATGCCGTAAGCCAGGTACAGGTAACGCATACTTAATTCCACGCATTCCCATTCGTAGGCCCCCCACGCCCCCGAAAAAAACCTTACCAAAACATCGGGGCCTTCGTTGTAACCCGGGCGCGGACCGCAGGCTTCAAGGCCTTGATAAGAAGCCCCAAGCGGATACGCTTTTTTAGAGCCCGATGCGGCATAATAATTGTTGGTATCGCAGTCGCCGTCCCACCAGGCCGGGACCGGCAGGGCCGAGGCGTTGAGGGATGCGTCCTTGGCGCTGCCCGGCGGGGAATCTTGGGCCGTTGCCGGTGCATTTTCCAGGCTTTGGGGCAATGTGGACGGCTGCGCCAGGTTGGAACTGCTGACGCTTAATTGGCTGAAAAGCGCAGCCGCCGTCGAGGCTTCGTTCGAAGCCGTCATTTTTTCAGTGTATTCCCGGCTGGCGCGCACGATCCATAATCTGTTCCCGGCTTCCACGACCCATTCGGCGATCAAGACCGGTTTTTTGACGGGCGAATTGATCTTTATGTTTACCACGCTGACGGAACCCACGATGCGCTTCCCAAAAAGGATGACCGTTGGGCCGGGTTGCGGCTTTCCGCCCTGGGCCAGGCGGTCTTTTTGCAAAAGCGCGCGATACTGCGCCGCCATGCCGGACGCGGCAACCGGCAAGTTTTCTGACGGCAGTTTGACGCCGAAAGGCGCGGCCATGATGGACAGTTCCTGGAATGGTTTCCACCGGACGGCGCTGGCTGCCTGCATAATGTTATCGGGGTCGGCGGCAATAAATGCGCCCGGCAGGAAGGCTGTGCATAGGTTGAGATGCACGCCGTCCAGGGTAAATGCCGCATTTTTCAGGCTGGCGTCCCCGCACGGATTGGCCTTAAGAGCAGCGCCATCCTGCCCGTTTTTGGCGAAGACTATACCGGGGCCGGCTGAAAGGTTCAGCGCGCCGAATAATACGGCCAGCGTTGCGACAAAAAACAAAACGGTTTTAACGGTTTTGGCGCTGTATATGTTTTGCATAGGCTTTGTCCCGAATATACTTTGGTGGAGGGTTAAGGAGGATGGACACAGGCTGTGATGTTCAAATTAAAGTATAGGAGCATGGCAGCCGCGCGGCAATAGGGATATGTAGGTATTTCGGATGGCTTTCAAAAGCATTAACAACCGGTTTGCGGCAACAAAAAACTTCCGAGAGCAACATCTCGGAAGTTTTTTTGTGCCTGTGGCGTGGGCGTATTTCAGCGGCAGGATGCCAAAAACGCCGACCCGGCGATGAAGAGGCCGGTCAAGGTAGCAGATATGCGCGGCAGATTTGTGTTCAAAATTTTATTTTTCAATATAAATTACATTCCAATACGGCCCGACGGCGCATTCTTTGGGTAGGGGTTGTGCCACCATAGGTTTCGTTATGTCGCCTGGGGGTGATTGCAAATACGGCGCTTCCCCCCCCTTGACCCTGATCCTTTTACCTACCTGAGCTTGAATGTCACCTTGGGTATCGTAAATCTGTGAGGAATTCTTATCCCAGTGGTATGGACCCGGAGGCCAGATCAAAAGAAAACTCTTGTTCTCATTGGTTTGCACACGCAGGCAGCCGTTGACCACAACCAGCGTTCCTTCGAGCCAATCTGTCATGGAGGAAAACCCGCCAGCGCCTGCTTCCCACGGGAAATACGCATCAAGCATTTCTATTGGCTCCCCTACGATCCAGGTAGGCCCGGCACAACCATTTGTCGCCTTCTCTTCAGATGGTGGGTTGCCCCCTGCCATCGCAATATAATCCCCAATGCGCGCGACAACCTGGCCGGTGGAATCGCGAATTTGTTCTGGATGTGTATTCCTATCGATTGTGTAATTGTAAGGCCAGAGCAAAAGAACACTGCTACCGTCGCTCCCTTCCGCGCGCGGACAGCCATCGACCAGAATAAGTTTTCCCCAAAGCCCGGCCATCATGTAATCTTGCACGGGTTGATCCGCTTCGGGGAAAAAGACATCCGTGGGAACCGGGGTCGGGATGGTGGTGGCGCTCGGTTGTGGGGATGGGGGCAGTGGCGTAACCTGCGCCGCAGGTGTGTTTTGGCCGCAGGAGGCCAACAAGGCCCAAAATAGCAGGATCAATAATCGTTGCGCATATCGCTTTTGCATTTTTCTCCAATCTGCCGGGATACCTGGGCATCCGTATATCGCTCGCTTGTGGGCAGCGACTTTCGTCTTTAGCTTGAAGGCGTGAAGTCGTTATTATAATCAGGTTCCTATTGCGTGTTGTGTGATGGGACGCGCCCGGATCAGCCGTTTTGTGGCTGGTGGTGGGAAATACAAAAACTTCCGAGGTGTTGCTCTCGGAAGTTTTTGTCAGAGAAATGACCAGTTTTTCCTATCCAGTGATGGATTTTTTAGGGTGAGTTTAAAAATACCGCCTGCTCAAGGGACGATGGTTGAACAACTGGTAAAGGTATCCCCGGCCTGGCCGCCGCCGTAACAGATGTCGGCGCCGCCGCCGCCATTAATGGCGTCATTGCCCGGGCCGCCCATCAAAATATCCACGCCAGCGCCGCCTTTCAAGTTATCATCGCCGCCGCCGCCCAGAATGCAATCAGAACCGCCCGCGCCGTTGATCGTATCATTGCCCGGGGTGCCCAGGATCAGTTCGCTGCTGCCGTTGGGCGTGTTACTTCCAATCACAACAATGCGCGTCAGGTTGATCGAGGCGCACTCGGCAGGCTTGAGCGCATTGGCATTAATCGCAGATGTAATGTAATCGGCCCGGCTGCCGGGGACCGTGTTGGCCGCCGAGAGCGCAAAGATAATGCTGACGGCAACCAGCGTCACCAGGCTGGCAACCATCCAGAAAAACATTCTTGAAATGGACATCACGACCTCCCATGCGGCAGCCGCACGCGGTAGACCACGTTATTGCCTTCGACGATGAAATCGTCGCCGTCTTCCTGCGGGACGTGCAGGATGGCGGTGGCGTTGCGCTCGGCCAGCACAGCCAGGTCGTCGAGCGACTCGACCAGGATTTCGCGCGCGGCCACCTGGGCCGGCATCTGGTTGACGTTGACCAGCAAAGCGCCGTAGCGCAGCGTGGCCGCCAGGATGGGGTCCTGCTTCGTGGCTTTGTAAATACTCCAGCCGAGGAACAGGCCCAGGGCCAATGAAGCGATCAGCCCGACCAGGGACAAAACCCGCGCAACGTGGACGTTCAAAGAAAACCCGGGAAGCTGGATTTTATTGGGCGTATCAGTCGTGGCGACTTTGCTTTCGACCTTAAAGCTTGAAAGGGGGTCCTGGCCCGCGTTTTCATTGACGACGTACATCTGGCTATCGTCCAGGTAGAAAACCAGGCGCGGCGAAAAGGTGGACTGCATCGGCAGGAGGCCGGCCGTCGCCGAAACCTTGACTTCGGGGATCAGGGTCAAGCGGTAAGAGTCGTTATGGATCTGGATCTGTT
>JBARBA010000261.1:0-6151 GCA_049792555.1 Anaerolineales bacterium | reverse complement strand
GCGCCCCCATAAACAAAGCCGCCCCAAAAAAAGGAGCGCTTTTGTTTTCCACAACACGCCAGTAAGCGATCTCGTCCGGTGGATTCTGAATATCCAGGTGCTGGCCCAGGGCAGTCATCAGCATCATCCGGTTGAGACCGCACAGGCCCAATAGTTGAATCTCAGGTTGCACTTCGGTCGAGCAAAAAGCCTCGCATGCGGCTGCCTGAAGCGCAGCGGCATAATTAGCCACTTTTGCATATCCGACGCGGTGGTATTCGCCTCGCGGGTCTTCATCCAACATATCGTCGATCAGGATAATGCTGATTTGTGCGCAGCCAATGGCCGCTACCGCAGGAACTGCCTGCGCAACCGATCCGCCAACCGCTTCGCAAGCCTGTAATGGTAATTCCCAATACTTGGGTCTCATGGATGCTGTGCGCGTGAAAATAACCTGCAATTCAGGCCAGGATTGTAAGACCGGCAATCTTGATACATAGTCCGCTGTAGCTTGATAAAGATCCATAATGCCTCCAACTGGGCTGGCCGGGATGATCCCGGCCAGCCCATGCTATACTATGAACTAAGCCTTGGCAGGTTCAGTTGTTGAAGAACTCCAATAGTCCCAGTCGGGAGCGCTGCCCAGAACGTTCAATTTATCCGGGTTGATCCTGGTGATTGCAGACAGCGCATCGAGGTAGGAATCTTTCTTTTCAGAAGCGGTAGAAAGCAACTTGTGGAAAACTTGCATGTTTAACATTTCAGATATCTCCTTGTGTAATGAATGTAAAGAATAAGTTGTGGACGGTAGTTCTAAAAGTCTATCTGGTTCCTTTTATAGGCATCGCCTCCTTTCATAAACGGGATTCAATCGCATGAACAAATACAGAGAACAATTCGAACGTATCGTTGGGCACAGCCTGCCCTGGTTTGTCCTGGCAATCTTATTGCTTTACACCTATGCCAGGTTTTTTGAGTACCCCTACCAGGGATTCCAACTAAACTCAGGAGGCTATGTCGTTGCAATTTACGTCGGTAACAACTCAGAACAATCCTTGCAACTGGGTGATCGATTGGTTCAGATTGATTCCTTGCGATGGGATGAGTTCAAAGCGGATTCAAGAAAGTCCCTATACAGTAATGTTCGGCCCGGTCAAGTTGTATCCTTGAAGATCGAGCGCAATAACCAATCGAGAGTCATTTCCTGGACGTTTCCCGGCCCTACTTTGGATGAAATTGTTAAGTTAGCCTCCAGTGAATTTTGGTTGGCGTATATCTTCTGGCTCATTGGTTCGCTGACATTGTTCAATATGCGTCCGAAAGACGAACGCTGGCGACTGATGATCGGCTTCAATTACCTGACGGCGATTTGGGTGACTGCCGGTAGTATTTCCTTCTATCACATCTGGGAGAGCGGCATCATCTTGCGCATGGCCGTTTGGCTTTGCGTGCCTGTCTATTTACACCTGAACTGGGTCTTTCCAACACCATTATCGAAGCGTCCGTGGCAAGTTGTATGGGGAAGTTACATGATTGCGGTGGCATTTGCCATTGCCGAATGGTTTCAAGTTCTGGACCCAAATCTTTATTTCTCAGGCTTCTTGCTTGCCATCGGTGGAAGCGCAGTTTTTCTGATCCTGCATGGCATATTACAACCTGAAGTGCGACGCGACCTGCGTTTATTAATGATCGCGGCGTTGCTGGCTCTGCTGCCACCAGTCGTATTTGGATTAGTTAGCACATTTGGCATAATATCGGTATCTGGTGGCACCGCAGTGCTGAGTCTCCCTTTCCTTCCTTTGGGCTATCTCTACGCTTCTTATCGCCGCCAGTTGGGCGATCTGGAAGTGCGCGTCAATCGAATTATTTCAATTTATATCTTCCTGATCCTGCTTGGCCTCATCCTGTCACCCTTGATCGTATTGGCAGCCTCGTGGATTACCTGGAGTGGGGCGGGAATTTTCATTGGATTAGCAACCGCCTTTTTCACCACAATTGCATCCATTTTTGGTTTTCCTGCTTTCCAGGCTTTTGTGGAAAAGCGTCTGCTGGGCATTCGGCTGGCGCCTGCGCAATTGCAGGAAATTTACTCGGCCCGCATCACAACCAGCACATCTTCCTTGAGCCTGCAAACCCTGATCAGGGATGATATTCTTCCGAGCTTGTTGGTGCGCCAGTTCGCGTTCGTGCAATTCGACGAGCACGGCTCGCCAAAGCTACTTTTTTCCACCGGATTGGATGAGGGACAATTGCCTTGTCAAGCGGATATCCCTGAACTCATTGCCACGGCAGGTAAGTATCGCCCGCTCGCCCTTCTGGATGGTGGCCAGCCCTGCCCTTGGGTGCGGCTTGCGCTCTCTTTACAGGTGGGGGATAAACTGATTGGGCTTTGGCTGTTTGGGCGTCGCGACCCGGACGATACCTATTCGCAGTTGGAAATCCCCACGCTGCAATCCCTGGCAAACCAGACTGCCATCGCGCAAAGCAACATTCTGCAAACTGAACGTCTCAAGGCGCTGTACCTGGCAAACATCGACCGGCATGAGGAAGAGCGCCTGGGTCTGGCTCTTGAATTGCACGATAGTGTCCTCAACCAGATCGCTGCCCTGACCATAAGTCTTGATACCCCCATGCCGCCCAGCTTTGAGGAAAACTATGAAAAGCTCACCCAACAGGTTCGGGAAATTATCGGCAATCTGCGTCCGCCCATGCTCAACTATGGACTAAAACTGGCAATCGAGGAATTGGCCGAAAATATGATGGATCGCACCCAGGACTCGGTCAACGTAACGGTGGAAATCCAGGCGGGCGATGAAAGATACCCCCAGAATATCGAGCAACATTTATTCCGTATCGTTCAGGAGGCTTGCGAAAATGCCATCCGTCATGCGAAAGCCCAAAATATCCATATTTCCGGTCGGCTTGATCCCAGGGAAATAGATATTAAGGTGGAGGACGATGGGGTTGGCTTCCAGGTCGGAGAAGGCTTGAACCTGGATAATTTGCTCGCCAACAAACACTTTGGTTTGACCGGCATGAAGGAGCGCGCCGAATTGATTGGCGCACAGGTCAGCATTCAGTCCACACCCAATGCAGGCACACAAATTCGGGTTATCTGGATCGGGCAGGATGGCAATGCTGGCGAATATCGTTAAATTGTCAAGGTGCAAATAACGCAAAATTTCGTTCGATTTGTTTCTAATACTTCTATTCCACCTTTTGGGCTATTTCTTCCAAATCTCTCTATTTATTATGCCTGCGGATCATCTGTATGGTTCTAGACGTTTCCTGTAGATTGTGGGGAGAATGCTGTCACACCTGTAAGATTCTGTAAAAATCTGTGAAGTTCTGTGTTAGCCGGCTGCATCGTGACCAATCAGGAACATCCCGGGTATGTCACTGCGGGCGATAGCGAAGCAGTCTCCCGCAAATATGGGAATTGCTTTGTCGCACACCTGTCCTCCCGAAGAGACGCCCTGGCGGCGATGCCGGGGAAATCGCTTCTTCACCTGTACCTGCGGTACCCTGAATTGTTCGTCGTCCACACCTGTCCCGGTGTCCCTTCGGGAGGACAGGCAGGGTGACAGTCCACAGGCTCGCCCGGCGATGAATCGCCGGGCTACATTTGCGAGGCCCGCTGAAGCGGGCTGGGACCGCCTTTTAGCCGTCTTTAGATGGCTTCGTAATATAGCCCGGACGTTCATGTCCGGGCGGTATAGCGGGAAAATGCCCCTGCCTGAGTAACCCTGGTTCTAATGGAATTTGTAGTTTAGGGAAAAATGAGGCATGACTGACTAAAACCCCCATCACGAGAATAGCCAACAGCCTTAACGAAAGTGTACCAAATCGGTAACCCAACCGCCGGGTATTGAGGAAATACGAATGGACAGTCTTAACATTTATAAACGCGGGTTAAGCCGCTCACTTTACGCTTTTACACGATACCAATACTGGTAGGCTTCCTTAAAACCCAACCTGGCGTACAGCGCCAGCGCCGGGGGATTGTCGAGCATCACCTGCAGGTAGCCGCGCACTGCGCCTTCGGTTTTGGCCCAGGCCAGCAGTGCCGTCATCACCGTCCAGGCGTATCCCTGCCTGCGAAAAGCGGAGTCGGTCACGATATTGTAGAAGCCGACCGAGCCGCCCTGCAGCACCCCCAGCCCACAGGCCACGATCTGCCCGTCAACGACAATGGACGCAAAACGCCGGGGCAGCAGGATGCTGCGCAGGATGCGTTCGCAGGTGAGCCGGTTTTCGTCTTTGAGAGCGCTCATCGTGGCGTAAGCCGTCAGCCAGTCGGCGTTCAGGGTTTCGCTCAGGGCCACCGCAGGGTCGGGGGCGTATGCCCGGCTGCCCAGGTCCAGCAATTGGATGCTGGTGTGCGCCTCGGCGTGGTACCCGTCGCTGGCCAGGATCGCGTCCAGGTCGGTGGGGATGCAGGCTTTGGTCAACTTGAAAACCACGCGCTGACCCTGGCTGCGGTAGAGCGCTTCGCAGTCCTTGATCTTCTCTTTGACGTTTTTGCTGCCCGCATAAAGCGGGTAAACGGCGTTGGAGCGCCGGCCATATCCATTTGCAAAACGCAGCACCCAGCCGTCGTTATACAGGCTGTGCAGCGCAGGCCAGGCGTTCATCGACAATTCTTCCACACTGCGGATTAAGTCGTTTTCAACCATTGTCTGCATCCTTTTCGAAATGTTTGATCTTTGCTTGTGTGTAACGCATCAGTGCCAGCGTTTCGTCCAGGTGATCGAAGGGTGCGCCGCTTGCCCCCGCTAGGGGGTGCTGCCATTGCAGCGCCTGTTGAATGAGTTCCGCGTGCTGCCCGACCTGCTGCTGCGCCCAGCGCGCCGAGACCGGTTTGGACGCAATCGCCCCATGTTGCAGGGTGTAGAGCACCCTGCACATGCTCAAGACGGCAAAAACGCGGTAGTCCTCCCTTTGCAACCGGGCGGGGTCTGCGAGCATCGGCTCCCACCAGCCGTGGAAAACACCCAGCACGGCCTCGCGCAATTCATCGGGCGTGACCGGGTCGATCAACGTCTGCGGGGGCGGGCCGGCCAAGGTGACGCCCTGCCTGCGCAGCACGTCGCGTTGGATGACCCAATCCTCCCCGTGAGCGGCCACGTAAAAACTACCTTCGTTAATCTGCGGACAGGGCGCAACATCCAACTGCTGGCGACGCAGCGCTTGCCGGGAGATGTACGACCCTTCGAGTTTGGACGCCCACTCCAGGCCACCCGCCGCCAGACGGGCGTGCAACGCCCCCAGGGCGTTGACCGTTTCGTCGGGCAGTGGGCTGTCGGTGACGACTACAAAGTCGATGTCGCTGCTGGCGGGGTTGAAATCGCCGCCGGCCAGCGAACCGTACAGGTACATCCCGACGAAACGGCTGCCCAAAACAGCCTGCGCACCGCAGAGCAGTTCGTCGAGCGTGGCATTCACATCGGGGTAAGGAGTGGGGTACATGCGATCACCATCAAAGTGACTGTCACCTTTTTTTCAGGAGTTCGTGCGCGGCCCCTGGCGCTCCTGCCACTGCCCGGTCAGCTGCTCGAAGCTGATACCGTAACGCACCGCGATGCCTTTGGCGTAGCTGTGGCCTTTGGGCGGGCCGGGCTTGATCTTGTAAGTGCGCAGCGCGATGCCGTTTGAGTCATCGGCCTGCGCGTCCACTTCTGCCACCAGGCTGACCAGGCGGCTGTCGCCGGCGACTTCCTGGTTGATGGATTCCACACTTTCGGCCAGTTCGTGCAGGTGGGTGGCAAAGATGGCGCGCGCGCCGAACAGCCGCAAGGCGCGCGCGATGTCCTGCGCCAGGTACAGGCTCTCGCCTGAGCTGGTGCTGGCAAGCGACTCGTTCAGCAAGACCAGTCCATGTTGGGTGACGCCCTGGAAGATGTCGCTCAGGCGCTTTGATTCTTCGCTCAAACGGCCCATGCCCTGCATCGATTTTTCTTCGATGGCGAAATGGGTGTACAGACCGTCCACCGGGCTAATGCGCGCCGTTTCGGCGGGCGCGTACAGCCCGGCCTGGAACAGCACCTGGGCAATCCCGACTGCCTGGGTGAAGACGGTTTTGCCGCCGTGGTTGGGGCCGGTCAGGATGAAGATCCTGCCGTCCGGGCCGAAGCAGGCCTCGTTTTGGATGATGACGCCGCGCAGGTCGGGT
>JBARBA010000260.1:0-4133 GCA_049792555.1 Anaerolineales bacterium | reverse complement strand
TCCACAGATTGCGCAGATTGACGCAGATAAACCAAAAAATCTGCGAAAATCTGCGAAATCTGCGGATGGCTTAAGCTCTTGTTTCGAGTGGTAAAATCTTTGTAAAAATTGCCGATGGAGTACACACACCATGACTGACTTCACAACTTACCAATCCCCGTTTTCGTGGCGCTATAGCTCTGAGGCGATGCGCCGCATCTGGTCCGAACATAACAAGCGGCTGCTGTGGCGCAAGCTGTGGGTGGCACTGGCCGAGACCGAGGCCGAGTTCGGCCTGCTGACGCCCGCCCAGGCCGCCGACCTGCGCGCCCACCAGGACGAGATCGACATCCCGGCGGCGCTGGTGATCGAGGCCGAAATCCACCACGACTTGATGGCCGAAGTGCGCGTCTTTGCCTCGCAGGCCACGTTGGGCGGCGGCATTATTCACCTGGGGGCGACTTCAATGGACATCGAGGACAACGCTGACGCGCTGCGGATGAGGCAGGCGCTGGATTTGACGTTGGAGACGCTGGCGACGCTGCTGCGCACCCTGGGCGGCCTGACAGATACCTGGGCCGCCGCCCCGCTGATTGCGTTCACGCACATCCAGCCGGCGGAGCCATCCACGCTGGGCTACCGGCTGGCGCAGTATACGCAGGATTTGCTGGAGGATTACAAGAGGATTAGAGAAGAGAGAATAGAGATTAGAGGCAAGGGCTTCAAGGGCGCGGTGGGGACGGCGGCCAGTTACGCCGAGTTGATCGGGGTGGAGGCGCTGGGGGCGTTTGAGCAAAAGCTGTCGGCGCGGCTGGAGCTGCCGTTTTTCGCCGTGGCGACGCAGACGTATCCGCGCAAGCAGGATTACACGGTTTTGGCGGCGCTGGCCGGGCTGGCGCAGTCGCTCTACAAGCTGGCCTTCGACCTGCGCCTGCTGCAATCGCCGCCGCTGGGCGAGCTTTCGGAGCCGTTCGGCAGCAAACAGGTGGGGTCATCGGCCATGCCGTTCAAGCGCAACCCGATCAACGCCGAGAAGATCAATTCGCTGGCGCGCTATCTGGCGCAGTTGCCGCGCGTGGCCTGGGACAACGCCGCCAATTCGATCCTGGAGCGCACGCTGGACGATTCGGCCAACCGCCGCACGGTGCTGCCCGAAGCCTTCCTGGCTGCGGACGAGATGCTGCGCACAGCCAATACGGTGCTCTCCGGCCTGCGCGTGGACGAGAAGGCCATGGCACGCAACCTGGGCGTCTACGGGCCGTTCGCGGCCACTGAGCGCGTGATGATGGCGGCGGTGACGGCCGGGGCCGACCGGCAGGAGATGCACGAGATTATCCGCAACCAGTCGATGGCGGCCTGGGAAGCCGTGCGCAACGGCGAAGCCAACCCGCTGACGGAGAATATGTGCAAGGAGCCGCAAATTTTGGCTTTTTTGAAGGCAGATGAGATTTTGGAATTGATGGATTATCGTTCGCACGTGGGCGATGCGCCCGCGCGGGCGAGGGCGATGGCAAAAGCGGCGCTGGATGAAATCAATCGGGTGCATTCCAGTTGAAAGGCGCGATTGCGTATTGCGTGTTGCGTGTTCCGTTTTGAAGGTTTGCGCAACGTGAGCGTAACGCGCCCAAATCAATCGGCGTATAATAGGCTAATCAACGGAGGCAGTATGCAAACCATTATTGTCCAGGCGACGTATCAAAAAGGTGTGCTCAAACCGAAGACCAAACTCGACCTGCCTGAAAACAGCACGGTGCAGGTGGAGGTCAGAACGGTGGAAACAAAGGATGCCGCGCAGCCTTCGTCTTTTGCTTCGCTGGCCGGGATATGGGCGCATTTGAGCGATGCGGAGGTGGAGCAATTGGAGAAAAATCTTGCCAACGCCCGCCAGCAATCGCACGTATCATCTCAGTATTTGGGGGAATTGTTGTTATATGGTGGTTTCGATACGGCGGCGGGACAGCACCGCCGCCTACTCAACCACCGATGATTGAGATGATACAATCGCACAGCAAAATTAAAAAATTAGCGGCGAAACAATAGGCTCAAGCAGAGCCGCCATGTAAACATACATTGAGTAAAACCGCGCCACAGGGCGATGGCGGACGAAATGGTGATGGCGATTGGGAAAATGAGAGAAAAAAAGCAATAACGATGAACTCAAAACTGCGGAACGTGATCTTTGTCCTTGCGCTTCTTTTGACGGGCTGCACGCCGGTCGCATCCCCATCGACATCCACGCCAGCGCCCCATCCGGTCACCGAAACGCCGTTCCCCACCGAGACGCCGTCGGCAACCGTGACGCTTTCGCCGACTTTAACGCCCACCCTCATCCCGGCCGGCGCGCCTTTCCAGATGCCGGTCGACGCGATTTCGGCAGAAAACGTCAAGGGACTGGCGCGAATAGCGCGCCTGGGACGAGGCTTCCTGGAAGATTTGGCGTGGTCGCCGGACGGCAAGTTGATTGCCGCCGCCTCATCCACCGGGATCCAGGTGTACGACGCGCAAACGCTGGTCGAGAAATATTGGATCGAAACAAACTACCTCGTAGAAACGGTTGCTTTCTCCCCCGATAGCGCGCTGCTTGCATCAGGAGGAAATGACTATGCCGTCCACATCTGGTTGGCCGCTGAAGGAACATCCCTGCAAACATTGCACAGGAGCGGCGCTGATGTAATCGACCTGAGTTTTTCGCCAAAAGCGGGCATACTGGCAGAGGTTTCATATAGTGGAGTCATAACGCTCTGGCGTCTCGCTGATGGGGTTCTGCTCTTAACCATAAACCATCCCAAGACCAGATATTTGAGCGCGAGCTTTTCCCCGGACGGAAGTTACCTGGCGGCCGGCTTGTACGGCAGTTTTGTGATATTGAATGCTTCAGACGGGAATTTGGTCCGCGCAGTCAAACTTGATGGGGATGAATACCTTCATGCGGTAGACCAAGTGGATTATTCACCTGACGGCGCAATATTGGCACCCCGGGAAAGTACAGGCGCTATTAGTCTCTGGAAAGCTTCTGAGGGAACCCTGATACGTACTGTTGGTCAGATTGGATTTGGAATAGCTGAATTCGACGAATTAAGGTTTTCACCAAGCGGGAAAGTTCTTGCGGTCAACAATAATCAGAAAGAGACAGTCCAAATCTTACAGGTTTCTGATGGCAAGCTATTGCAAGAATTTCCGGCGAGCGCCTACGCATCTTTCGATTTTTCCCCAAATGGGGATGAAGTTGTCATCGGAACAGGAGGCCATGAAATACAGTTATGGAAAGTGGACACAGGAGACTCCATTCGCGTATTGGAAGATAACGCGGCATGGAGTGAACATGTCGCTTACTCACCCGATGGGAAGCTGCTTGCAGCATCCGGAGGAGGAGGCGCTGGATCAATCCGCTTATGGCAAATTTCAAACGGCGCGCTTAAGATTTTAGGCAAACAAGGTGTGAGTAGTTTGGCCTTTTCTCCAGATGGAAATATCCTTGTTTCAGGATGGTGGTCGGATAATTCTGTTGAATACAGTCTTCAAGCCTGGCTTATCCCGGATGGTTCATTATTATCAACATATAAAGAGAACGATAGAATAAATTGTCTGTCTTTTTCGCCGGATGGAACAATTCTGGCCGAAGGGTTATGGAACGGAAATATACGAATACGCCAACCTACAGATTGGACGCTCATCCGCACCCTACAGGGACAGCACAAATCCGTGAATAGTATTGCGTTCTCGCCTGACGGAACACTGCTGGCTTCGGGATCGGAAGACGATATGATCCGAATTTGGCAGGTCTCGGATGGAAAGCTCTTATTCACATTACAAGGGCACAAAAAAGAAATCCTAAGCCTGGCATTTTCGCCCAAAGAGCCGTTGCTCGCATCAGCCGCGCTGGACGGCACGGTTCGTTTGTGGTCGGCTTTGACAGGAGAACGCCTGCGCACCATTTATACCGGCGCTGTTTACAGTGTGGCATTTTCACCCGATGGAAAGTTGCTGGCAGGCGGAGGCAGTTTTAGCTCGGTGAATATATGGCAGGTTGATGGTGGGAAACTTCTAAAAATGCTGAAATTTTCCACTACAAGCGATGCCATTCATAGTGTGGCTTTTTCTCCAGACGGTAAATTGTTGGCGGCAGGATCACAGGATGAAACGGTATGGTTATT
>JBARBA010000259.1:0-6584 GCA_049792555.1 Anaerolineales bacterium | reverse complement strand
CACAAAGATGATCCACCCGGCGATCAGGCGCATAAAAACCCAGCGGAAGGGATGGCTGTCCGTTTGGCTGATGGCCTGGATGCGCGCCCAACTGATCTCGTAGACGTAAACAACCGTCGCGACGCTCAAAAACCAGCCGATGAAGTTATAGAGTGGCACCGTAAAAATTTTCGGGGCGGTGGTTTGCGCCCAGTTCCAGACGTTGGGCGAGTGGGTAACCAGGGACGAATTGACGACGGACGGGTCCATCCAGATGTCGATGCACAGCGCCATCAAGCCGCACAGGCAGGCAACCCTCAACGGTGAAGCCTGCGGGAATAACTGTCGAGCCAGGAAGTAGAACACGTAGGCCCAAATGAACCAGCCTACGGCGATGTAGAAAGGGACGCCGAAAAACCACACACCGCCGCCAGAGTAATCGTAGGCGTCTCCCAGGATGCCGAGCTTGCCCAGGAAGACCCACAAAGCCTCCAGGCCTCCCACAAAAAACGAAACGGTGAAAAAGAAAAGCAGCCCCTGCGTCGTTCCCATCACTTTCAGGCAGTGATATAGCAGTGGGATGACAAACAAAGCGGCGAGGATATCGTAGATGAATAATGTTGCCGGCGGTGTTGAAGCCGGGATGGGAGTCGTGAGATAGTGATAAATCGTCGAAACCAGGACGATAGCCGCCATGGTTAAGGGGATGTGGATTTTGACGAGCCGGTTGAGTTGGGTTTCGAACATGAGAAAATGTCTCCTGTATCTGTCTCACGGAATAGAAATATCTGAAATGTCCCAAAGTTTGAAATTGTCAAACGCGACAATGGAAGGATAGGCGGCGGCATTACTGTTGCCCCAGGTTCGAAACCAGATATTGCCCCAGCGACATTTCGCGTCCTTGAGATAGCGGAGCGGTTTGCCATTGACGTAAAAGGCGAACTCTGATTTCTTTGCTATCAGCAAGAGATGATTGGTTCCATAACCGGGAACGGCGGCGGCGGGAAAGGACTGAAAATCATTCCCGAACCCCCAAAGCCCGACGGTGCCGGCAGTATCATGAAGGCCAAAGAAATACGCCGGCCCGCCATTGTCCCTGAAGAAGATTGCCCACTCGGCGTTACCCTTTGTGCCCGGCAGGAAGCGCCCATCGAGTTCTGCTACAAAATCAGGATAGTCAATATTCTTGCGCTGCGCCCCGCAACTGGTTAAAACCAATTGGCCGTCTTGATATTTCATCCGTGTTATTCCGCACCAATCTTCTCTTTGCCAACCGCCGGATTTGTCGTGAAAATCGTCCTGGAAATTGGGGGTACGGGAGGCAATGGCGTTGAGGATGGGTTGCGCAAAGTCAGTGACCCATTGGGGCTGGGGCGTGGATGTATTCGTCGGGCGAGGGGACGGCGTGGCAGACGGGCCGGGTGTGAGCGTTGGCGGTCTTTGGGTAAGCGTAGACATTGGCGGTTTTTGCGTAAGAACGGCAGTGGGCGGGACGGGTATTGTCGTGGCAGGGATGCACCCAACTGCGAATCCCATCACCAGGACGACTCCAAAGGTTGGCCATAAGAACTTTTTGCAGATCAAATTGTCTCCTTGTGTGGCAGGCCCGATCCGGGTTGTTGGTAATGGCGCTTCATTGTGCAGCGCCCAAAGTTTACCTCGCCAGTTTATTATATGCAAACCCCAATAACGCCCCCCAGGATAAGCGTCATGACTCCGATGGGGATCAATATTTCGGGGAAATTGTTGTTGACTGGTGGTTTCGACACCTGCCCTGGCGGGCGGTGCCAGGGTACGGCGGCGAAACTGCACCGCCGCCTACTCAACCACCGATTATTGATAAGATACAAATTTACCCTTTGCGTTCCAGTTCGATGTAATAATCCAAATGCGCCACGATTTTCTGCCAGGCGTCGAATTCCAGGCCAAAGTCTTCTTGCATGTCCGAGACGTCCCAGACCAGCCCGTTTTCGCTCCAGCCTTTGTCTTCCAGCAGCACTTCGCTCCCGGAGCCGCTACGCTTGACGGCTTCCAGCGCCACGTCATACCAGGAGATGAATTTCTTGCCCAGGCCGTAATAGGTTTTGCGGTTAACGTTGCTGCCCAGGACGGCGCTGTACAGTTTTGCCAGGTCTCCGGCGAAGATGAACTGGGTGCCGTCGTTTTTGGTGACCGTGATAGGCTCGTTGTGGACGGCCTTGTGGACGATGTCGCTGAAGCGCGTGTCGCCTTCGGTGCTGCCGCCTTCAAGCGCCGGGTTGCCGAAGGTGTAGCCGGGCCGGATGATGTTGACGCGCATCGGCGAGAGATACGATTGCGCCATCAGGAAATTCTCGCTGGCGGCTTTGGTGGCGCCGTAGAAAGTGGCCGGGCGCTGTTTGGTGGTGGACGTGGCGATTTTGATCTTTTCTTCGGGCGAATCGCCGCCGCCCATATACAGGCAGTCGTTGACGGCGGTGGAGGATGTGTAGATGAAGTGCTGCACGTTGGCTTGGACGGCCATATCCGACAGGTACACGCTCGGCAAGGTGTCGTCGAGCAGCACTTTCCAGCCGACTTTTCGGGTGTAGTTCAGGGCAATATGGATGCAGGCGTCTTTCCCGCTGATCAATTCATCCAACACAGGCTGGTCGGTGATGCTGCCGGGGACGAGTTCAATCTGGGGGATTTGCGCCAGGGCGGGCACTTTTGCGGGGTTGCGGGCCAGGATGGTGACGTGGTGTCCTTGTGCGACCAGTTCCAGGGCCACATGTGAGCCGATGAAGCCGGTGCCGCCGGTGAGTAGAATGTTCATTTTATGCTCCTTTGAAAATAGGTGTCGCTATCTATTTTTAGATTGGCTTTTGACGTTAAGCTTTGCTGAGGCAGCTTCCAATATTTGTCCAACATGAAATCGCATGTCTGGATGAAGCGGATATAGGAGCCAAAAGTGGCTAAAAACACGAATGGCATAGCCAGACAAATAATCATCGTGGACAGCGCAAATACTGACGGAATAGCCGTGGAAAGCCGGGCAATCATGTTCATGTCGAATGAAAAAGCAACATCTTTTGCCGTGACAAATAAGGACAACAGGCCAAAACCGACAACGATCGTCACGCATTGAATGATTCCCATCAAAATAGACGCTTTCCACCGGCGGGATACAACCATGTCAGATTGGCGGCTGACCAGGATGGCAAACAGCAAATACAGGATGATTTGGAATCCTGCGCATACGAATAGAAAGAGAAAGGTGGCGGCATCCGAGCCATTGGTTGACATAATTATCTCGCAACTTGCAATTTCGAGTAATCCATTTCACAGTATCTTTTCAATATTTTGGGAAAATTGTTGTCATAAGGTGGTTTCGATACGGCGGCGGGATAGCGTCGCCGCCTACTCAACCACCGATTATTGAGATGATACATTTCACAAGTCTTGCAGGATTTCGGTCTTCTTTTTCTCGAAGTCCTCGTCTGTGATCAGGTTGGCCTCGCGCAATTGCTTTAATTTCGCCAGTTTTTCGTCAATGCTCTCGGGTGGATTCGCCTCCGCAGGCCGCGTTCGCTTCGCGCGCGGCGGTCTTGGGACGGCTTGTCCCGCATCGGCGGCGGAATGCTTTTTCGTAAGGGAATACCGGATGTTTAGGGCGATCATGATCACAAGGAAAACCAGGCTGTAGATTATTCCTGCCGCGAGTTGGACGGGGCCGGTTTGATCTTGCTTGCTATCGAAACAATGGGCTGTAATGCTAAAGTTTGTTTCGCCAGGCCGGTAGGAGGATGTATGTTGGTCTATGATCAGCGGCTGGCTGCCGCAAATGATCGGCGCGGCGACTTGATCCAGCGGCGGGAACATACTTGCCAGCCCGGCCGAGATGCCGACGAAACCGCAAAACATGCAGATACCCCACACGATGAGCACACCAATAATACGGTCTTTCATATTTCAGCTCCTCTCATCGCCGGGCCGCCCGGCGCTTTTGCTCACGCCGCCTTCGTGCAGAGATAGGTCGCGCCGCCCAAGCCGTCGGCGTACGCCGCGCTGTCGATGCGCAACCCGGCGCGCGTCAGCAGGCCTTCCATGACCCAATCGTAGGTGCTGTATTCGTCGCGGATGTGGGTTTCGGCCTCGGCTGCAAATTCCGCGCCGACGGCTTGGGCCATCCCGTCCACCCACCCGTTAAAGCGGGTTTCGTAGCCCGCCAGTTCCGCCGGGAAAACCACGTCGAAAAGGTAAAACCTGCCGCCGGGTTTTAGCATCTGCGCCACGCGCCGCAGCGCAACCCCTTTCCAGAAATCCGGCAGGTGGTGCAAGACGGCCACCGAGACAACCGCGTCCACCGGCGCAGCCTGGTGTTCGTAGGTCAGGAAACCGGCGTGGCAGAAGACAATGTTGTCCAGGCCCGCTTCCCTGGCTTTGCGGTGCGTATATGCCAGCATGACCGGCGAGACGTCGACGGCGTACACCGTTTTGACGCGCGGGGCGGCATGTAACGTAAAAGCGCCCGTGCCAGCGCCCATGTCGATGACCGTGTGCTGCGGCCCAAGCGCCAGCGCGTCGATGATCGCCTGCGCGCCTTTGCGATAGTCGCGGAATTTCTGGTGGCGCTCGTCATATACGGCCACCTGGGCCGAGTCGCTGTAATCGACGCCGGCGTGTTTCATTTCGTCATAGAACCAGTTGGGGTGATCGTTCATGTTTTCCTCGCGCCGCGTTGAGCGGCTCAATGGGTTGCATTACCGGCGGCGGGAAACTATTCCTGCTGACCGGAATGGGGCGCTTTTGTTGGATTTCAACTAGCAGAACAAGTTATGCCATCCCTTTTTCTTTTTTTCTTCTTGCCTGTAGGGTCTTGTGGCGTAAAGATAAAAGGCATGAAACACGGTTTTTACTTCCTTTTGTCGGATCGTTCTAAACCGTTTTGTGATTTGACCGCACATCTGCAACAGAGCAGTGATTAGCAAAAATGACAGGGCCAGGTGGATGCTCTGCGTTGTCCAGTCCAACACCCAGGTGATATCAATGCCTGCTCTTTGGGCAAACGCCACTTTGGCGATAATCACAATTGCCTGGAAAATAATAGAGAGTTCCAACACCCTGCTCGATAGCTTCATACCCACCATGGTTCCGGCAAAGAACCTGGTATTCCCCTCGGCTGTGTTCACTTCGTCTGCCAGTGTCCCGCCGCCGTCAATGACAGCTAGTTTACAGTAGTTAAAGAAACTCTTCGGAGATTCCTGGTCATGGCTTTGAGGCCACATCTTGGCCTTGTGGTTCTTCTGAAAAAAATCAAGGATGTCCTGGAAACCATAAGATCCCCATGACCTGTTGAGCCAGGCGGAATACGGGAATTTGTCTTTCGCCCAAAGCCAGCCGTCGAAATCTGGCGGAATGCCTGGCGCATCATCACCATTCAAGAGTTTCCCCATTATTTCTTCAAATACCGATTCGTAATCCTTTTTCTCATGCTTCTTTAGGAATTTCCCCATTATTTCATCGAACACCGATTTGTAATTCTTTTTCTCATGCTCCTTTTCCCATTCATTCAAAAGGTGTTCGCCAGATTCATCGTCTACTGCGTCTGCCGCAAACAACCTCAACAGACTGCCCACCAGATAAGCCGACGCGAAAATGAGCACAGTTATCAGGAACCCCTGTCCCAGAATATCTGCAACTGGCGACTGAGGTGATGACTGAACTGACACTTGAGTTTGGAACGGCAAAAGTGCTGCATAAAGCGCATACGCGCCAATCAGGACGGGGAGTATGCCCGGCATCAGAATACCAAAGATGTCTCGTTTTCCCAGCGAACTAAAGTCCATAACTCACCTCGACTGTCTTGCAAGTTTTGCTCGTCCCCGGCCTGAACCGGGCGCGCTACGGCAGGATGACGGTGAACTTCTCCCAAACATTGATCGTTTGAGTATCTGCCTTGAGTACCCAATCTCTGGCGCCTTCATTGTTATACGCGGTAGATTTGCCATGAAAGGGCAGAAAAACGATGCTGACCGGGTTTTGTCCAAGCTGCTTAATTAAGTATAGCATCGATGTGAGGGTTGAGCGCATTCAGCCACCAAATTCCAGGAAACGTAGCTGCCAGCAACGACAATCAAGTCCGGACTCGTTCGCAATCCTTCCTTGACTCATTCCCAATCGACTCCAGACTCGTTGTCCAACGCCTGCCGGGATTGCGAACGTATCAGGATATGTTTCAGAAAACTTCCAAATGTTGTCGAGAAAACATCGAGAAGTTTTTTCGACAACAGTAATCTGCGGAAGAGCCTTAATCTCTCATGCGCTCCTTAATCTTCATTCAGATATGGCTCATCTTAATCGATCATAATAACAGAGCATTCTCCTTGTAACATCGCTTGGAACCCGGGCCGGTTTTGAGCGATGTTTTTAATCAGATACAAAAAAATCTGCGGAGATACCCTACATCCTACACCCTTCGGGTACCTCGTTCGGCGGTGGTCTCCTGACCACCGCCGTTTTTGGTGTCACCACACTTAAGCGTGGTGGGCAATCGGGACACGGAATACACGGGAGAACACGGAAAAAACCCCCTTAAAAAACTAGCAGAATCCGTGTAACTCCGTGTAATCCGTGTCCAAATCGTT
>JBARBA010000258.1:0-19073 GCA_049792555.1 Anaerolineales bacterium | reverse complement strand
GACAAAGTGCCGGTCGTCGAGTCTGTGGATTCGGTACCGGCAACGCCCTCCGGGGATGCCACCACAGCGGCGACGCCGACGCCAAGCCCCAGAACCTCCAGCGTCACCCAGAAGATCAACGTCCGCTCCGGCCCGGCCACCTCCTACACTTCCCTGGGGATGATCGAAGCCAACACAACCGTCACGCTGACCGGGCGCAACGAGATCAATACCTGGGTCCAGATTGAATTCGCGGGTGGAACGGACGGCAAAGGCTGGGTGGCGGCGCTTTACCTAAAGGACGCCGACCTGAAAGGCTTGCCTTATTACGATAACGACGGCAAGCTGATCTATGCGCCCACCCCCGATCTCAACCCTGGTCAGCCGACGCCCACCCCGACGGGATACGCTCCTGCAGCCGCAGATGGCGATTCGGAAACCCAGCCGGGTGTGCGCCAGACTTTGTCGCCCGATGGCGCGGGGACGTTGATTTATTCCAGCGAGCTTTCAGCGCCCATCGGCGATGACGTCGACTGGGTCGCCTTTACCCTGGATGGGCCGGCCAACCAATCCTCGTATCTCTACTTTCGCCTGGATTGCACCGGCAATGGCGGCATCACCACCACCCTGGAGAAAGACGGCCACCCGGTGGCGGATATCAAGCCGTTGTTGTGCGGCAATTATGGCCTGGCGATAAAAGTCCTCGATGGGCAGGAATATATGCTCGTCCTGCGCGCCGATCCTTCAGGCGGCGCGTTACGCTATGTGAGTTACACACTCACGATTAAAGCCTCGCAGTAACTGAGGTTCTCTGAGATTTTCCGTGATAGACCACCATATCTGGCGGCAATTCGTAAGTCGGATTGGCAACACCGCACTTGCGCTCGGTGCAAGTGTCCGACTTACATCTGGCGGATCGTCACGCTAAATACTAGGAGCCGTAATTGTTTGTTTACAAGGAGTTAAAAACTTACCATGACGCGCCTTAACCTGTTTTCTATTTTCGCCCTGTTGATCTTAACCGGCTGCGCGACGGCTACTGCGCAGCCTACCCCTACGGTAGATGCCGATGCCATCCTTAAGGCTGCGGTCTCCACCGCTTCGGCGCGTTTAACTGACGTGAGCACAGCCGTTATCCCGACGCCCAGCGCGACACTTAAACCTACCCGTACCCTGAAGATTTCTGACATCACATCGACCAGCGCTCCCCTCCCTGCGCCTGTAGATGGTGTGTCCGCCAGCAACGTAACCGTCCGTTCTGAGCCGCGCAAAGGAGCCGACAACCTGGGCGGTATCTTTTTCAACCATAGCGTGCAGGTCATTGCCCGCAATGAGGCTGCCAACTGGTACTACATTGAGTGGCCGAAATCCCCCACAGGCGCGGCCTGGGTGGTGGCCCCTGCAATTAACTTGAAAGGCAGTGACATCACGCTCTTGCCGATTGCCATTATCGATAACGCCAAGAATGTTACTGTCCTTCCGCCGCTGCTCTGGACTGTTACCGGCACTCCGCTTCCGCTCAATACGCCTGCCGCCGGCGACCGGACCGCTCTGATCACCCAGCTTGCCAAAGTGCGCGTCGGCCCGGGCATCGGCTATTCGACGATGGGCACGCTTGACCCTGGCGTTGTTGTGGTTGTCACAGGCCACATTAATCAAAATGGCTGGATTCAGATCGGATACCCCTCCGGGCCGGGTGGACGTGGTTGGGTTGCGGGAGAACTTGCCAAGCCCAATGTCGATCTTGGCGGCTTGCCTTTTTACAACCTGCTCGCAACTCCTGTTTCTGATGCCGAGGCGAAAGGAGAATTGCCTACCGCTGATCCAAACGCCACACCCGAAGCGACATTGACGCCTGCGCCCACCCTGGCTGGCCCTACAGGCGTTGTCAAAGCCACTGAACTTAATGTCCACGGCGGCCCGGCCTCGACTTTTGCCTTGCTCGGCACATTAAAACTTGGCGACCATGTTGTTGTAACCGGCCTCACGCTCAACCATTTGTGGTATCGAATTGTTTATCCTGACGGGCCTGGCGGATATGGATTCGTTTCAGTCCAATACATCCGAATCACCGGCGGCGATATGACGAAATTGCCCTATCTCGATAACTTGGGTACTCCAGTGCCGTAGCTGTAAAGTCGTCCTAGTTTGTCTGACAACCTCGATAAATGTCCAGTATTGTCAAGGAGCCAATTCGCCTGTATAATCCAAGCCAATCTCTTTGTATTGGAGCAATTCACACATGATGGATCAACAGGACGGCTTGAATGACAACGGGGGCCGCGAGGAAGACACCCAGCACGAAAATAATCAAGATACGATGGAAAGCCTTATGGGGTCTAATGACGCCGGGCTGGAATTTCCCGCTCAAGGCGAAATTCGTAGCGGGGTGATTGCCAGCATTTCCCCAAGCCAGATATTGGTCAGCATCGGCGCAAAATCTGAGGGCGTGATTTTGGGTCGTGACCTGGAACAAATCTCGGCGACTGAACGCGATGCTTTCACGATTGGGCAGGAAATTCCTGTCTATGTCGTCAATCCCGAAGATGATAATGGGAACGTCATTCTCTCCTACGTCCGCGCCCGTGAATCGATGGGCTGGGAAGTGGTTGAGAAAATGCAGGCAAGCGGCGAACCTTTTGACGGCCAGATCGAAGGCTATAACAAGGGCGGCTTGATTGTGCTTGTGCATGGCCTGCGCGGCTTCATTCCCGCTTCGCAGATCAGCATGACCCGACGCAGTTCGGTGCAGGGCGATACGCCTGACCGCTGGGCGAAGATGATCGGCGAGACGATCAGTGTGCGCATCATCGAAGTGGATCGCGCCCGCCGCCGCCTGATTTTGTCTGAGCGCGCTGCCAACCCCGAGTCGCGCCAATCGATTAAAGAGCGTGTAATTGACGAGCTTGAGGAAGGCGCAACCTATACCGGTCGCGTGACCTCGATTGCCGATTTTGGCGCATTCGTCAACATTAACGGCGCCGACGGTCTGGTTCACCTTTCAGAGCTTTCCTGGGAACGCGTTCAGCATCCCAACGAAGTTTTGACAGTCGGCCAGGAAGTCAAAGTCAAAGTCATCAGCGTGGACAAGGAAAAGAAACGCATTGGCCTGTCGATCCGCGCTTTGCAGGGCGATCCCTGGCACGAAAGTCGAAAAGTTCAAAGTGGGCCAACTGGCTGAAGGCACCATCACCCGTCTGACCAAGTTCGGCGCTTTTGCCCGGCTGGAAGGCGATATCGAAGGCCTGATCCACATCTCCGAGTTGAGCGAAAACCGCATCAACCATCCCAAGGAAGCCGTCAAAGAAGGTGATACGCTTACCTTGCGCGTCATCCGCATCGACGCCGACCAGCGCCGCATTGGCTTGAGCCTGCGCAAAGTGGACTCATCCTCCTTTGCAGACCAGGACATGAAAGCCCTGGCGGCGGGAGTCAACGCAGCCGAAGTTGAAGAAGCCGAGCCGGAACAAAAATCTGAAGAAGAATAGACCAGATCATCACAGAGCGCACCGACAGGTGCGCTCTCTTTATGTTAAAAAGAGACTGTCACCTTATGACCCACCTGATTGTTGATGCGCACGAAGACCTGGCGTGGAATATGCTCACTTTTGGCCGGGATTACAGGCGTTCCGCGTTCGAGACGCGCCGCCTGGAAGCAGACAGCGCAACGCCGCAGCATAACGGCGATAGTTTGCTTGGCTGGCCTGAATGCCAGCAGGGAAATGTTGCGATTGTGTTCAGCACCATCTATGTTGCCCCGTTCCGCTGCGCACTGGGCGCATGGGACACTCAAGCCTACCGCACTTTTGAGCAGGCCCGCCGGTATTCTTTGGCGCAAATGGACGCTTATCACCGCCTTGCCGGTGAGCACCCCGATCAGTTTTGCCTGATCCGTTCGCGGATTGAGCTTGAAAGTCACCTGGCGCTGTGGGATCAGCCTGCCGCTGAATCTGGCCATCCCGTCGGCCTGGTGGTTTTAATGGAAAATGCCGAAGGGGTGCGCGCCCCCGACGAACTGGGCGAATGGTGGGAACTGGGGCTGCGTATCATCGGCCCGACCTGGGCCGGGACGCGCTTTTGCGGCGGCACCAACGAGCCAGGCCCCCTGACCAGGGACGGTTATGCCCTGCTGGACGCCATGGCTGAAACCGGCTTCACGCTTGATCTGAGCCACATGGATCGAGAAGCTGCTTTGCAGGCCCTGGATCATTATCCCGGCCCGCTGATTGCCAGCCATGCCAACCCGCTCGCCATGCTCAAAGGTTCCGAGAGCAACCGCCACCTCAGCGACGAGGTCATCGATGGCATCTTCGAGCGCGATGGGGTGGTGGGCGTTGTGCCATGCAATCCTTTTTTGAAACCGGGTTGGGCCGAAAAAGACGGGCGGCAGGTTGTGCCGATGGAGCTTATTCTTGATCACATTGATTATTATTGCCAGCGCGCCGGGGATGCCCGCCACGTTGGGATCGGTTCCGATTTCGATGGCGGATTTGGCCTCCAGCGCATTCCCGCAGGCATGAATTCCATTGCAGACTTGCAAAAACTCGCCCCTATTCTTGAGCGGAGAGGGTACAATTCCAGCGACATTTCCGCCGTTCTGGGCGGCAACTGGCTTCAATTCTTACGCAGAGCATTGCCCCTATGATGAATACCCCAACACAACCTGTTGAAAACGCTTCACGAACCCTTCCCACAAGCGACAGCATCCGCTTGGGGCTTATTGTTACATTCCTGGGTCTGGTTATTTTTGTTGTGGGCGCAAAGCCTGAATGGTTCGGTCTCGACCACAGTCCGGTCATTGGTTTTGCCCAGGTTTGTGTATTTATTATTGGCCTGGCTGTGATCTGCCTGGGCGGCTATATTGGCCTGACCGGGATATGGGGCGGGGAAGAAAAAAGCATCGCCGCAGACATTGGTCTGCGGCTTGTTGCTACGGGGTATGTGATTTCTGCTTATAGCGGCATGGCCGACGTTTTTGGCATGAGCATCAGGGATAACCCCAGGTTGCCGTTCTTTGGCCCCTGGCAGCAAACCGGGGTCGAAATTGGCATGGTTGTCATTGTCTTGGGGATGCTGATGGTGGTGCCCTGGCAGCGCCTGCGCAAGCGTTGAGCGTTACCCGCGCAGGCGGTAGCCGACTCCCGGCTCTGTCAGGATATAGCGCGGACGCGCCGGGTCGGCTTCGACCTTGCGCCGCAGGTTGCTCATGTTCACGCGCAGCAGGTGTGTTTCGCTTTCGTAGGCGTCGCCCCATACCAGGCGTAAAAGCTGGCGGTGCGTGATTACCTTGCCGGCATACTGGGCCAAAACACGCAACAGGTCGTATTCCGTGGGGGTCAGTGAGATTTCTTTTTCTGAAACGGTCACTTTTCGCTTGGGCAGATCAATTTGCAGGTCTTCGATCTGGTAAACGGGTTCGTCGGCAGTGTGCGCGGATCTTCTGAGCGCCACGCGTATGCGCGCCATGAGTTCGCCGATGCCGAAGGGTTTGGTCAGGTAATCGTCTGCGCCGGCATCCAGCGCGCTGATTTTGACGGTTTCATGTTCGCGCACCGACAGGATGATGATCGGGGTTTGCGTCCATTCCCGCAGGCGGCGGGTAACCTCCACACCGTCCATGTCAGGCAGCCCAAGATCGAGAAGAATGATATCAGGACGCCCCGCGGCGGTGGCTTTCAGAGCGTCTTCGCCGCTGGCGGCCTCTATGACGGAATGCCCGTAAGCGCCCAGTGACGTGCGCAGGAAGCGCCGGATGGCGGGTTCATCGTCTACGATCAGGATATTTAAAATGGGATCTGTCATCGTATTGGCTCACTTATCGTGGATGCCATTGGGGGTTCTCCTATCGATCACGCGCATAACCTTGCCAATATTATACGCCGGTCTACGCGCGTGTTGACGCTTTCTTGACGCATCCGGCCCCTTTCTTGTCCCCCCTTTGACATCAAAAATCCTATACTATTAGCGTCAATCAAATTCATTCTATTCATGGAGGAACATTATGGCTGACCTGATTTACATCCTGCTGACCCTGATCTTCCTGGCCTTGAGCTGGGGTTTCATCGTGGTCTGCGAAAAATTGATGGAGGATAAGGTATGAACATACTCTACCTCGTCGCCGGGCTGATTACCGTGGCCCTGTTCGTCTATCTCGTGCTGGCATTGCTCAAACCGGAGTGGTTCGGATGAACATATACAGTTGGATCCAAGTTATTTTTTACCTGGCGGTTTTGATCTTGTGCGCCAAGCCGCTGGGCAGTTTCATGGCCAAGGTCTACGAGGGCGAGCCTACCTTCCTCGACCCAATTCTGCGCCCCATCGAACGGCTGATCTATCGCCTTTCGGGCGTGCAGGCCGAAGACGAGATGAACTGGAAAGTCTACGCCATCGCCGTGATGCTGTTCAACGGGCTGGGACTGCTGGCCGTGTATCTCTTGCAGCGCTTCCAGGCCGGACTGCCGCTCAACCCGGCGGGTTTAGCTGCGGTCTCGCCCGATTCGTCGTGGAATACCGCCGTCAGTTTCGCCACCAACACCAACTGGCAGGGCTACGGCGGCGAAGTGACCATGAGCTACCTGACCCAGATGCTGGCGCTGACCGTGCAGAACTTCGTCTCGGCTGCCACCGGCATGGCCGTGCTGATCGCCTTGATTCGCGGCATTGCGCGTCACACCACCGACAAGATTGGCAACTTTTGGGTCGACCTGACCCGCACCACCCTCTACATTTTGCTGCCATTGGCGCTTGTATCAGCCTTGTTGCTCGTCTCGCAAGGCGTGGTGCAGACCGTGAGTCCCTACCAGACGGTCAGCCTGCTCCAACCCACCGTCGACGCCAATGGGAAAGCGGTGACGGAACAGGTGCTGGCGCTCGGCCCGGCGGCATCGCAGATCGCCATCAAACAGTTGGGCACCAACGGCGGCGGTTTCTTTAACGTCAACTCGGCGCACCCCTTCGAAAATTCCACCCCGTTTTCGAATTTTGTGGAGATGCTATCGATCCTCGTCATCTCCGGCGCGCTGTGCTACACCTACGGCAAGATGGTCGGCGACACGCGCCAGGGCTGGTCGCTGTTGGCCGTGATGACGGTCATCCTGGTGGCCTTCATGGCGCTGGCTTTGTGGGCCGAGCAGGGCGGCAACCCGGCTTTTGCCCAATATGGCGTGGACCAGCAGCAGAGCCTGACCAACCCCGGCGGCAATATGGAAGGCAAGGAAGCGCGCTTCGGCATCGTCAACTCGGCCATTTGGGCTACGGTCACGACGGCTGCCTCCAACGGCTCGGTCAACTCCATGCACGATTCGTTCATGCCGCTGGGTGGCTTGGTGCCGCTCTTTATGATCCAGTTGGGTGAAATCGTCTTTGGCGGGGTCGGCTCCGGCTTGTACGGCATGTTGGCCTTCGTCATCGTGGCGGTCTTCGTGGCCGGGCTGATGGTCGGGCGCACGCCCGAATACCTGGGCAAGAAGATCGAAGCCTACGAAATGAAGATGGCCTCGCTGATGCTGCTGATCCCGATCCTGCTGGCCAAGGTTGGCACAGCCATTGCGGTGGTCTCCGCGGCGGGCCTGGCGACCATCTGGAACACCGGCGGCCCGCATGGCTTTAGCGAAGTGCTCTACGCCTTCTCTTCGGCAGCCAATAACAACGGCAGCGCCTTTGCCGGGCTGGGAGCCAACAGCGTGTTCTACAACACCGCCCTGGGCATCTGCATGTTCTTCGCGCGTTACTGGCTGGTCATCCCGGCCCTGGCAATCGCCGGTTCGCTGGCCCGCAAGAAGAAGGTCCCGGCGGGCGCAGGCACGCTGCCCACGCATACGCCCCTGTTCAGCGCCTGGTTGATCGGCGTGATCATGGTCGTCGGCGCATTGAGTTTCATCCCGGCCCTTTCGCTGGGGCCGATCGTCGAACATCTGATGATAGGACATTAACCCTATGACTACCGAACTCAAGAAACATTCCTCCTACCGGGGCGAGATTTACCGGCGCGCCATCTGGGAGTCCTTTGTAAAGCTCGACCCGCGCGTGGAAGTGCGCAACCCGGTCATGTTCGTTGTGGAAGTCGGCAGCGTCGTGACCACCATCCTGTGGTTCCAGGCTGCGTTCGGGCAGGGCGAAGCGCCCGCCACCTTCATCGGCGCGGTGGCGCTCTGGCTGTGGTTCACCGTGTTGTTTGCCAACTTTGCCGAAGCCGTGGCCGAGGGACGCGGCAAGGCCCAGGCCGAAGCGCTGCGCAAGACCCGCAAGGAGACCCAGGCCAAGAAACTGCAACATCCTCAACATGGTTCCAAATTCGACCTGGTCGGCTCGATTGCCCTGCGCAAAGGCGACCACTTCATTGTCGAAGTTAACGATATCATCCCCGCCGACGGCGAGATCGTCGAAGGGATTGCCTCGGTGGACGAGAGCGCCGTGACCGGCGAATCGGCCCCGGTGATCCGCGAGGCGGGCGGGGATCGCAGCGCCGTGACCGGCGGCACGCGCGTGCTCTCCGACTGGTTGATCGTGCGCGTCAGCGCCGACCCCGGCGAAGGTTTCCTGGACCGCATGATCAGCCTGATCGAGGGCGCCAAACGCCAGAAGACCCCCAACGAAATTGCGCTGAACATCCTGCTGGCCGGTTTCACCATCATCTTCCTGGTGGTGTGCGCCACCCTGCTGCCCTACTCGCTCTACAGCGTGAGCGCTGCCGGGAAGGGCACCCCGATTACGATTACCGTGCTGATCGCCCTGCTGGTCTGCTTGATCCCCACCACCATCGGCGGACTGCTCTCGGCCATCGGCATCGCCGGCATGGATCGCATGATCCAGCATAACGTGATCGCCATCTCGGGCCGCGCCGTGGAAGCCGCCGGCGACGTGGATGTGCTGCTGCTCGACAAGACCGGCACCATCACCCTCGGCAATCGTCAGGCGGTGGAGTTCATCCCGGTTGCCAGGGTCAGCCCCGAAGAGCTGGCCGAAGCCGCGCAACTCTCCTCGCTGGCCGACGAAACCCCCGAAGGACGCAGCATTGTCGTCCTCGCCAAGGAAAAATACGGCCTGCGCGGCCACACTGTCGGCGCAAGCGCAGAGGCCCCGGCGGGAGCGAAATTTATTCCTTTTACGGCGCAGACGCGCATGAGCGGCGTCGATATCGACGGCGCGTCCATTCGTAAAGGCGCGCCGAATACCGTGATCGCCATGATCGAGGACGCCGGGAAAGTTGTTCCACCTGAATTGAAATCGGCCATCGAGAATATTGCGCGGGCCGGCGGCACACCGCTGGTCGTCACGCGCAACAATGAAGCGCTGGGCGTGATCCACCTGAAGGACATCGTCAAGGGCGGCATCAAAGAGCGCTTTGCGCAGTTGCGCAAGATGGGCATCAAGACCGTGATGATTACCGGCGATAATCCCCTGACCGCCGCCGCCATCGCCGCCGAAGCCGGTGTGGACGACTTTCTCGCGCAAGCGACTCCCGAAGCCAAGCTCAAGCTGATCCGCGAACAGCAGAGCGGCGGGCGACTGGTGGCCATGACCGGCGACGGCACCAACGACGCCCCCGCCCTGGCCCAGGCCGACGTGGCCGTAGCGATGAACACCGGCACGCAACCGGCGCGCGAAGCCGCCAACATGATCGACCTGGACAGCAACCCCACCAAACTGATCGAGATCGTGGAGATCGGCAAGCAATTGCTGATGACGCGCGGCGCGCTGACCACTTTCAGCATCGCCAACGACGTGGCCAAATACTTCGCCATCATCCCGGCCGCTTTTGCATCCACCTACCCGGTGCTGACCGCATTGAACTTTATGCACCTGGCGACGCCCAACAGCGCGATCCTCTCTGCCGTAATCTTCAACGCGCTGATCATCATCGCCCTGATCCCCCTTGCCCTGCGCGGCGTGCCTTACCGCGCGGTGGGCGCTGCCACCGTGCTGCGCGACAACCTGCTGATCTATGGCGTGGGCGGCATCGTCGCCCCGTTCATTGGCATCAAACTGATCGATATGCTGCTGGTGCTCCTGCACTTGACGTAAGAATGGTGGAGGCTGGCATGGATATCAAAATCATACAGAATATTTTTAAGGCGCGCAACCTTGTTTCGTTGAGCATCCCGATGGGCATCATCCTGGCAACTCTCTTCCTGCCGCTGCCAGTCTTTGTCCAGCAAGCCTTTATCGGGATTATGCTGCTTTGGTTTTTCGTGGAATTAGCCACAGGCTTTCCACTCTTCGATACCAAACCTCAAGACAATGAGGCCACCCCGGAGGCACATCAAATGAAAAGGCTCCATTTCTCATTCACCCCAACACTCTATACCAATTCCGTATACGCAATCCTGATTGTTGCAGCGACCACCGCGCTATTGCTCCTGATCGGACGCGATAAGCTCGGCGAAGCCGTCATCGCCCTGCTCTACCTCGTGCCTGTGGTATGGGCCACAGCCCGCTGGGGCCAGGGACCGGGCATGGCAGCGGCGCTGACAGCCGCCCTGTTATTCGATTTCTACTTCATCCCGCCGTTCTACACCTTTGCGGTAGGCATGTTGGAGGGTTGGCTGGTGCTGGCGATTTTCCTGACCGTAGCCATTGTGGTGGTGGGACGCATCCAAACCAGCCTGTCCAAAGCGCAGACCAGTGAGCGCGAGGCCATCTTTATGTACGAACTGAGCACACTGCTTGCCATAGCGCGCACACAGGAAGCGGTTGCCCACAGCGTGGCCCGCTTTCTCCAACAAAGGTATCTGGTTGCCCTGGTAACAGTTTCCATCCAGCCCAAAGGACAGCCAACCGAAACTGCCGCTTATGAGCCGCAAGACGGCGTTATGACCGGCAAGCCCGACCGCGTCCTGGCCCTCTTGAACGCCTGGGGATTGGCCGGCGAGATCCAGGTCTGGCAAGGCGAAATAGAACTTCCTGCCCAGGACAGCCGCCTTTTCCAAAATTTTGCTTCACAGATCGGGCAGGCCCTCGAACGCACGCGCCTGACAGAGGCCGAGGCGTATATGAGCGCCGCCCTTCAATCGAATGCAGTTTCCAAGTGAGGAACCCATGCTTAAACAACTCAGACCCGCGATTGTCTCTCTCTTAATGCTGACCCTGATCACCGGGGTCATCTATCCCCTGCTGGTAACAGGCATCGCGCAGGTGCTTTTCCCCTCGCAAGCCAACGGCAGCCTGATCGTCAAAGACGGCAAAGCCGTCGGCTCGGCATTGATCGGTCAGCAGTTCGACGATCTCAAGTATTTCTGGGGCCGTCTCTCTGATACGGGCGACTTCCCCTACAACGCCTTCAACGCCGCCACGCTGACGGGGTCATCCGGTTCGAACTACGGGCCGCTGAACCCGGCCCTGACCGCTGCCGTCAAAGCCCGCGCCGATGCGCTGCGGGCCGCCGACCCCGGCAACACGGCGCTCATCCCCGTCGACCTGGTCACTTCCTCAGGCAGCGGGCTTGACCCGCACATCAGCGTCGCCGCGGCGCTCTACCAGCTTCCGCGCGTCGCCAGGGTGCGCGGACTCAGCCAAGACGCCGTCCGCGCCCTGGTGGACAAATACACCGCAGGCCGCCAGTTCGGTTTCCTGGGCGAGCCAACCGTGAATGTGTTGGAACTCAACCTGGCATTGGACGACCTGAAATAACCATCACAAACCGCCGATTACATGGGTGTAATCGGCGGTTTACTGTTACCATCCCATACTGGAGATGCTTTGCCCAACCGTTTCCCTCTTAGAGCAGCGACATTTTCTCGATAAACACATGCGCGTAAATCTCGAACGCCACAACCAGCAGCGAAAAGATCGAGAGCGCCGCTACCAGCGCCACTTTGCGCTGTTCGAAGCGTGTCGGCTCGAAATCACCCGCTTTCCGGCGTTGAGCGCGCCCGTACCAGATAACATACAAGTTGATGACTGCGCCCAAGACAGCAACAAGCTGGAGCGGGATACGCACCGGAGCCGCGTCGAGCGTCCCCAGCAGCGGGCCGAGTGCGCCGAAGGCGGCTCCCAGACCGAGTACCACCGCCAGCGGACTGAGCACTACCGTGGCGGCGCACGGCGCGCCCAGGATGGCAAACAGCACCGCCCCCAGGCTGACCGCCTGCCGTCGGGCCAGCGGATCGGGTGGCGCGGCAGGGATGACGTTCTCCTGGTGGGTCTTCCCGATCCGGTAGGCCTGCACCGGCTGGGCGAAACCGCGCACGTTCAGTTCCTCTGGTCTCAACTCCGGGTAGTCGCCGGCCACCTTCGCAAAGACGCGCTCATCCAGCATGATCTCACCGGGCTGCGCGAACGCTTCCAGGCGCGAAGCCAAATTGACCACGTCGCCAATGGCGGTGTAGTCCTTGCGGTCGTTGGAGCCAATGCGGCCCACACGCGCATACCCGTTGGCGACGCCGACGCGCGCCTGCAAGTCGAGGTTCAGGTCGTTGGCAACCAATTTGAGACCCTGTTGGATCCCCAGCGCGGCGGCGGTGGCTTCGCGGGCATGTTCCTTGTTTTGGATCGGCGTGTTGAAAATTGCCATTACAGCGTCGCCGATGTATTTATCGATAAAAGCGTCGTGCCTGACCAGTACATCGTTGGCCATCTTGAAAAAGGCGTCCACCACCTCGTAACTGCGTTCTGCCCCCAGGCGGTTTGTCATCTCGGTAAAACCGGCCAAGTCGGCAAAGATGACCGACATTTCGATGATGCGTCCTTCCTGCAGGTGCGCGTCGCAACGATTACAGACATTCGGGTTGCGGCTGCTGCGTGTGATCCCAAAGAGCTGATACATTAAGCCCAGCGGGCCTTCGAGCGTCGTTGAACATACCAAACATGCGTCGACCAGTTTTTGAGCCATAAGGTTCTCCTAAAAAGGTGCGTGGGGCTTTACCGATATTTAATTGATTGTACCGTTTCCAATAGGCTTGCGCAATAGCGATAATTCTGGCGCTTACCCACATGTCACTTGACCGCGCTGGCTGACGAAGTCCGTCCGGCTGGAATAGAGAGCCTTCCACATCGGACAAAATTCATCCAACGAGAGTATCATGGGCTTTGTAACTGAATATGGGATGAATCAGACCGAAGAAAAAAGGTAGAATCGAATTCATGCTGAAATCCGTATTGCTTTTTGTCGTCGCCGCCATTGCCGAAATAAGCGGCGCATACCTGATCTGGCAATGGCAGCGGACAGGCAAGCCGCTGTTGTTTGCCCTGCTTGGAACAGGGATCTTATTTACGTACGCGCTGATACAGACCTCGCAAACCTTTTCCTTCGGGCGGGCATTTGCAGCCTACGGCGGCATATTCATTGCCGCCGCAACCCTGTGGGGCTGGTGGGTGGATGGCCGCACACCCGACCATTGGGATTGGGTTGGCGCAAGTGTCTGCCTGCTCGGCGCTGCCATTATTTTATTCGCGCCCAGGCAATAGGTGTTCGTGAGATAAAAGGAATCCATGTCTACCCAACCCCCAAAAGACCGTCCGGACCCTGATAAACTGCTTGCCCAAGTGCAGGCTGAAGAAGCCCAGCAAACGCGCGGCAAGCTCAAGATATTCCTCGGCTACGTGGCCGGGGTTGGCAAGACTTACGCCATGCTCGAAGCCGCCCACCAGCGCAAACGCGAAGGCGTGGACGTGGTCATCGGCTACATCGAGACCCACAAACGCGCCGAGACCGAGGCCCTGGCGCAGGGCCTGGAGCTTATTCCGCGCAAACAGGTCGCCTATCACGACGTGCAAATCCCCGAAATGGACATCGACGCCGTCCTGGCGCGCAAGCCGCAACTGGCCCTGGTGGACGAACTGGCCCACACCAACGCCCCCGGTTCGCGCCACAACAAACGTTACCAGGATGTGGAAGAACTGCTGGCCAGCGGCATCAACGTCTACAGCGCCCTGAACATCCAGCACCTTGAAAGCCTGAACGACGTGGTGGCCCAGATCACCGGGGCGCAAGTCCGCGAAACCGTGCCTGACAGCATCTTCGACAACCTGACCGACATCGAGATCATCGACCTGCCGCCCGACGAATTGATCAAGCGCCTGAAAGAGGGCAAAGTCTACGTCCCGGAGCAGGCCGAGCGCGCCATCGAAAAATTCTTCCGCAAAGGCAACCTGACGGCCCTGCGCGAACTGGCCATGCGCCGCGCCGCCGAGCGCGTGGACGACCAGATGCGCGCCTACATGCGCACCGAGGCCATTCCCGGCCCCTGGGCGGCGGGCGAACGCCTGCTGGTGTGCGTCAGCCCCGGCACGCTCAGCGAACGCCTGGTGCGCACCACCCGCCGCCTGGCCGACGAGTTGAACGCCAGGTGGTACGCCCTCTACGTCGAAACCCCCGACCAGGTCAGGCTGACCCAGGAACAGCGTGACCGCGTGGCGCACATGCTGCAACTGGCCGAAGAACTGGGCGCGCATTCCCTCAGCCTGCCGGGCCAATCTGTCGTGGAAACGGTGCTCAACTACGCCCACCGCCACAACGTCACCAAAATCATCATCGGCAAGCCGGTGCGCTCCAGGTGGGAGGAACTGCTGCGAAATAGTCCCGGTTTCGGCACGGGGCGCGGCTCGGTGGTCGATCGTCTGATCCGCCACAGCGGGACGATTGACATTTACCTGGTGACCAGCGAAATTGAGCCGACCACCCCAAGCGTCCCCGAAGACTGGCGTCCGCACCAACCCTGGCGTCGCTACGCCTGGGGGCTGGCGCTGGTGGCTGCCGCCAGCCTGGTGGGTTGGCTGATCTACCCCTTTATCTCGCCCACCAACCTGGTGGTCGTCTACCTGCTGGCGGTCATCCTGTCCGCCTTCTACCTGGGGCGCGGCCCGACGGTGGTAACGTCCATCTTGAGCGTGTTCGCGTTCGATTATTTTTTCGTCCCGCCGCGCTTCACCATGGCCATTTCTGACACGGAATACCTGCTCACCTTTGGGGGCCTGTTTGCCACCGGCCTGATCGTCAGCCATCTCACCGGGCTGGTGCGCGAACAAGCCGAAGCCGCCCAGGGCCGCGAAGCGCAGACCGCCGCGCTCTACGAACTCGGACGCGACCTGACGGTCGCCACCAACCTGGACGCCATCGCCCGCACGGTTATCGCCCACATCGGCCAGACCTTTGACCGTAACGTAGCCATTTTCCTGCCCGAAGAAAACGGCGCGCTGCGCCTCTTCGCCGCCAGCCCCGACCTGGTTATTGCCGATAACGAACTGGCGGTGGCCGATTGGTCGTTTAAACGGGGCTTGAGCGCCGGGCGCGGGACGGAAACCCTGCCCGACGCATCGATGCGTTACCAGCCGCTGAGGACGTCGCGGGGTGTGGTTGGCGTCCTGGGAGTTAAACCCCCCAGTTCAGGCCAATTCCTGGCATCCGACCAGCGCCGCACGCTGGACACGTTCGCCAACCAGGTGGCCATGGCCATCGAGCGCGCCCGCCTGGGCGAACAGGCCCGCCAGGCCGAAATCCTGGAAATTACCGACAAGCTCCAATCGGCGCTATTGAACTCCATCTCACACGACCTGCGCACGCCGCTGGTGACCATCACCGGCGCATTGAGCAGCCTGGCGGATAAGGCTGTCAGCCTGGACGACGCCTCGCGCCGCAGCCTGATCGAGACTGCGCGCGGCGAAGCCGACCGCTTGAACCGGCTGGTGGGCAACCTGCTGGATATGACCCGCCTGGAAGCCGGGCTTGTGCAGATCCACAACGAGCTTTGCGACGTGCAGGATGTGATCGGCTCGGCCCTGGAACAGTTGAATGCGCGCCTGGGGAACCGCCCCATCGACATCGATATCCCGCCCGAACTGCCGCTTGTGCCCATGGATTTCGTCTTGATTTCGCACGTGCTCGTCAACCTGATCGACAATGCCCTGAAATACTCCCCTGCCGGTTCACCGATTTTAATCCGCGCGCACGCCGCCAGCGGCCACGTCGAGATCGCCGTGGCAGACCGCGGCTCCGGCGTCCCGCCCGAAGACCTGAAGCGCATCTTCGACAAGTTCTACCGTGTGCAGCGCCCCGACCACGTGGCCGGCACCGGCCTGGGGCTTTCGATCAGCAAAGGCATCGTCGACGCGCACGGCGGCTTCATGGCCGCCGAGAACCGCCCCGGCGGCGGCACGATCATCACCCTGGCGCTGCCGGCAGGCTAGGGGCGGACAGGGATTGATGCTATCATTTTTATGAGGTTGTTTTAATCTGGCACCGGCCATAAGGATTATATGCGTACCGCTGATACACAAATTAGGCGTCTCATTAGAATCAATGACTTATCGAACAGCCGGAGAGCAAATTGACAGACGCTCAGACCGAAAACCCTATAACACCGACCCTGAAATTCAGCTGGGGCGGCCTCTTGCTTCTGCTCTTCAGCGGGTTCGTGTTAATTATTGTGATTCAACAATGGCTGATGACCTCCGCTAGCGCAAATTGGCCAACTACCCAAGGAAAGGTCGTTTCTTCAAACACTCAGGCCTGTCACAATCGACTAGCACCGGACGATTATGAAACTAAAATTTCTTACCAATTCTCAATCAGCGGCAAGCTCTACACATCGAGTGATGTTTCATTTCCTGGCGATCAATATATGGGTTGCGGCCATGCGCAAGAAATCGCAGCTCAATATCCTGTCGGGAAGTCCGTTATTGTTTATTACGATCCCATGAACCCACAAGATTCTGTTCTTCACCCCGGCGGCTCTGATTTCATTGGTATTGCAGGCTTTCTATTGTTCTTCGTTTCCGGGATCGGCTTGTTTGTGAAAAAGGCAAGCGAGCCAACCAAGTAACAACTAATCAAATAATCTGTAACATGGTCGGCGGGGTAGCCCCACTCCGTTCCACTACGGGGATTGGCATTGCCCATCCCGCAGCCACTGCCGGTTAAAGGCCTTTTTCGCTCGAAAAAGATTGGGCGCTATTAAAACACATCACAAGCAATAATTCCCGAAACATTTACACATAGTCTGAAGGGAAGGAGCGTTGGTAGTGGTAAAAACCAAAGTGATATGCTGAATTTAGCGGCATATAATCTCAAATTATCACTTTCGATTTAACCACTACCGGAGCGTTTATGAATGTCATTATTTTTCTACTTGGCATCTTTTCTATTGCATGTGGCCTTCTCAAGTGGGACTGGTTCATGGATGATTATAAAGCCCGTATATTTGTGAAATTGCTTGGCCGTGATGGCGCTCGCATATTTTATATTCTTCTAGGTGTAGCATTAGCGATTTTGGCGGTTTGGAAGTCACTTCCTAATTTTTAGAACCCGTTTATTCAGTTTGCATCACCCGATACTTTGCCATTCACTAATTGACGCGATTGGTTTCAACTAGCTCAACCCAAGCGCCAGAAATGGCGCTAAAATGTAAAAAGTCTCGCCCGTCCCGCCGTCGCCATCCCAGATTGCGCCTCCGATACACTTAACAAGCCCGCCGACACACCAGATTGCGCTGCCGATGCACTTAACAAGCCAGCCAACACACCAGATTGCGCCGCCGACACACTTAACAAGCCCGCCGACACACCAGATTGCATCGCCTATGCACTTAACAAGCCAGCCGACACACCAGATTGCGCCGCCGATGCACTTAATAAGCCTGCCGACGCCAAAGATTGCGCTGCCGATGCCCCAGATTGTGACGCCGATGCACTTAACAAGCCCGCCGACACACCAGATTGCGCCGCCGATGCGCTAAACAAGCCCGCCGACACACCAGATTGCACCGCCGATGCGCTGAACAAGCCCGCCGACACATCAGATTGCGCCGCCGATGCACATAACGAGCCAACCGACCGCCAAAATTGCGCAGCAACGGACGGAATAAAGCAGCCAACCGGCGCTTCCCGCGCATGTCGCCGGGCGCTTACGGGCGTCAGGCGCTTGGAAAATAGAGCGACAAGGAGACACCATGATTCCCGATGCAAAACAACCCGCAGTGACACGCGCGCTACATACCGCCTTTGGCGTGAACGAATACGAAGGCATTCACCTTTTGACCGGGGGACTTAGCACGGCCCTGGCCTTTAAGATCGTTGTGAGAAACAACCCCTACCTCCTGAAAATCCTGCGCGCCGAGGTGATAAGCGATCCCGCGAACGAGTTCGCCTGCATGCAAACCGCTGCCGAGGCCGGCATTGCTCCCCGCGTCTGGTATGCAAATGTGGAAGACAGGCTCCTGATCACCGATTTTGTGGAAGCCAGGCCCTTTCCCGATGATATGGCGCTGCGCATGGCTGCTGCCATCCGCGCGCTCCATGCGCTCCCTCATTTTTCCATGCCAAAGATGGGGAACTACTTCGACGTGATGGACAAATTCTTCGTTCGCCGGTTTCAAGCCGCCAAACTCCTGCCGGACAGCGCAACCGGGGCAGTATTCCGCGGCTACGACGAGATGGTCAAGGTCTACCCGCGGAACGACAGTGAGCTTGTCGCAAGCCACAACGACCTGAAACCGCAAAATCTGCGTTTCGACGGAGAGCGCATCTGGTTGGTTGATTGGGAATCAGCCTTCCTGAATGATGAATATGTCGATCTGGCCATCGCAGCAAATTTCTTTGTCAAAGACGAAGCCCACGAAGAAGCCTATCTGAGGGCCTACTTCGGCGAGCCGGCCAGCGAATACCGGCGTTCGCGTTTCTACCTGATGCGTCAGGCTCTTTCCATGTTTTATGCAACCTTATTGCTGTTGGAGGCTTCGCGGGCAGGCCTGTCCATCGCTGCGGATATGCCTACGCCAGACTTCAGAGAATTTCATCAAGACCTGATCGCGGACAAGGTGGACATGATGACTGCCGAGGCAAAGTTACAGTACGGCATGATCCACCTGCGCGAGGCGCTGCGTAACATGCGCACACCGCGATTCGAAGAGGCCGTGGCCAGGGTAGGCGACTTTCATGCCGGCGCATAAATAACTTAAAACAAAAACGCGCCTGACAGGTGGGCGCGGTTCATTCTCTGAAACCAAAATCGGTAACTTTTTCCCCCGCCCAATTTTTGGGTGTCACCACACTTAAGCGTGGTGGGCAATCGGGACACGGAATACACGGGAGAACACGGAAAAAACCCCCTTAAAAAACTAGCAGAATCCGTGTAACTCCGTGTAATCCGTGTCCAAATCGTT